>JAKBCJ010000342.1 GCA_021807975.1 Pseudomonadota bacterium
GTCAGTATGGCTGCCGTCCGGGCGGTTGAACCGGAAACCGCGCACCGCCCCCTGGTGTTCGGCGAGCGCCGCTGCCCGGGCGGCATGCCACGCGCGTTCCAGGTCGCGCTTGTGGACCCCGGGCAGGGCCTCGGGCGGCAGGTCGATCAGATAGGTGACCAGCCCATCGGAATCGGCGCCCACCCGGATCGTACCGGCGGATGGTCTTTCGCTGTGCGGGCGCTGCGCGTTCATCGGCCTGAACATGGACCGGGCGAGAGTTGCGCGCCAGTGGCACATGTGTGCCAGCTTGACGCATTCTATATTTCAACTATTGTAGAAATATGCAAACGTCCGACATCGCCCTGGTTTTCGCCGCACTGTCCCAGGAGGTTCGTCTTGATCTGCTGCGGCTGTTGATTGCCAAAGGGGCAACTGGACTACCCGCCGGCGACATCGCCCTGCGGCTCGGTTTATCCCCCTCCAATACATCCTTTCATCTGGCCGCGCTCGAACGGGCGGGCCTGACGCAATCGACCCGGCAGGGACGCCAAATCATCCATGCGGTGCGCTTTGTCACCCTGCGGACGGCGTTTGCCTTCCTGACAGAAGCCTGCTGCGACGGGCGCCCCGACCTGTGCGGCGACATCGCGCGGCTGCTGCCGCCGCTTCCCAATGAGGACTCCGTCGTGGCCCCAGCGTTCAATGTCCTGTTCCTGTGTACGCACAACGCGGCCCGGTCCATCATGGCGGAGGCGATCTTGGACAGCATCGCGAACGGCCGGTTTCACGCCTATTCCGCCGGGTCGGCACCCGGTTCCAGCCCGAACCCGGAGGTTCTGGCAAAGCTGGCCAACCTGGGCCACGACACAGCGGCAATGCGCAGCAAGTCGTGGCAGGAATTCACCGGCCCGAACGCGCCGCGGATGGACTTTATCATAACCCTGTGCGACGCGCTGGACGGGCAGTTTTGCCCGGATTTCGGCCCGGTTCCGGTGACCGCGGCCTGGCCGTTGCCGGACCCGGCGAAGTTCGCCGGCAGCGCCGTCGAGCGGGCGGCCCTGATCAACGAGCTTTACGCCAGCCTGCGCCGCCGGCTGGAGATTTTTACCGCGCTGCCTTTCGCCTCGCTGGATCGTCTGGCGATCGGGGCGCGGCTGGATGAAATCGGCGGCGGTATCCCAACCATGGCCGGGGGAAGCCGATAATGCGCGTCGGCGTCAATGGCATGGGCCGGATCGGCCGTCTGGCGGTCCGGGCGGCACTGGGGGGGATTTTCCGCGCCGAGGACGATCCCCGCGGCGGCAACCGGCTTGATATCGTGCATCTCAACGAAGCCAAGGGCGGCGCAGTCACAACCGCGCATCTGCTGGAATTCGACAGCCTGCACGGCCGTTGGCGTCAGGAATTCGCCATCGACGGCGAGGACACTATCCGGGTCGGTGGCCGTAAGATCGGGTTCAGCAGCGAAGTAACGCCGGGCGCGGTTCCCTGGGGCGACCTGGGGTGCGAGGTCGTGTTGGAGTGTACGGGCAAGTTCCTTACGGAAAGCCAGTTGGCGGCCTATTTCGCGCGCGGCGTCAAGCGGGTGATCGTCGCCGCGCCGGTCAAGGAAGCCGGCGCCTTGAACATTGTCGTCGGGGTAAACGATCACCTCTACGATCCGGATCGCCATCGCCTGCTGACAGCGGCGTCCTGCACCACGAACTGTCTGGCCCCGGTGGTGAAGGTGCTGCAGGAGGCTATCGGCATCCGGCACGGGCAGATCACTACCATCCACGATCCGACCAACACCAACGTCGTCGTCGATGCGCCGCACAAAGACCTGCGAAGGGCTCGGTCGGCCATGCTGTCGCTGTCGCCGACGACGACCGGCAGTGCCACGGCCATCGCGCTGATCTATCCCGAACTGAAAGGCAAGCTGAACGGCCACGCGGTGCGGGCGCCGGTGCTGAACGCCAGCCTGACCGACTGCGTGTTCGAAATGCGGCGTCCGGTGACCGCGGAGGAAATCAACGCCCTCTTTCGCGATGCCGCCGCCGGTTCGTTGGCCGGTATCCTTGGTTTCGAGACCCGACCGCTGGTTTCGGCCGACTATCTGAATGATCCGCGCAGCGCCATCGTCGATGGACCCAGTACCATGGTGACCGACGGAACCATGCTGAAAGTCTATGCGTGGTACGATAATGAGGTCGGCTACGCGTGCCGCATGGTCGATCTGGCGTGCATCGTCCAGCAACGGGGCGTGTGATGTCGGGGGTGCGGAACTACGCGATCGTCACCGCCAGCTACTGGAGTTTCACGCTGACCGACGGCGCGCTGCGAATGCTGGTGCTGCTGCATTTCTACAGTCTTGGCTACACGCCGTTCATGCTGGCGTTCCTGTTCCTGCTGTACGAAACCGCCGGCATTTTCGCCAATCTGGGCGGCGGCTGGCTGGCTGCCCGGTTCGGTATTCCGCGCATGCTGATGACCGGCCTCAGCCTGCAAATCGCCGGCCTGGCGATGCTGTCCGCGCTGAATCCGGAATGGAGCGCCAGCCTGTCGGTGGCCTGGGTTGTTGCCGCGCAAGGCATCGCCGGTGTCGCCAAGGACCTGACGAAGACCGCCTCGAAATCGGCCATCAAGGCGACCGCCGAAGGCGGTTCGGGGCAGTTGTTCCGCTGGGTCGCGTGGTTCACCGGATCGAAGAACGCCATGAAGGGAGTCGGCTTCTTCGTTGGTGGACTGCTGTTGCAAACAGTGGGCTTTCGCGGCGCGCTTTGGTGCATGGGCGGGCTGTTGCTGGCGGTGCTGGCAAGTGTTGCGTTCAGCCTGCCGCGCACTCTGGGCAAGGCGAAGGCATCGCGGTCGTTTCGCGAGTTCTTCGCCAAAAGCCGGTCCATCAACTTAATGGCCGCGGCCCGAGTGTTTTTGTTCGGGTCGCGCGATGTGTGGTTCGTGGTCGGCCTGCCGGTGTTTTTGTACGGCCAAGGCTGGCACTACATGGAAGTCGCCGGTTTCCTCGCCAGTTGGACGATCGGTTATGGGCTGGTGCAGGCCATCGCACCCGGCATGATCCGCCGCAGCGGCGACGGCCTGAGCCGCGAGGTTCCCGAGGCCAGATTGTGGGGCGCCATCCTGATGGCCATCCCTCTGGTTCTGGCCCTGTTGTTGAGCTTCGGCCCGCGGACGCATCTGGACCTGATCGTCGTTGCCGGGCTGTGCGTGTTCGGGTTTGCCTTCGCGGTGATTTCCTCGCTGCATTCCTATCTGATCCTGGCCTATGCCGGATCGAAAAAGGCTGCCGAGGATGTCGGATTCTACTACGCGGCCAACGCGGCCGGGCGGCTAGCGGGTATTTTGCTGTCGGGTATCCTGACCCGGGCCGGCGGTCTGGCGGCGGGGTTGTGGGGATCGGCGATCATGCTGGCGCTGTGCCTGACGATCACCTTCCTGCTGCCCGCGGCCGTGACGGTCAGGCAAACAGCGGCTTCATCGGTTTAAGGACGGGATATGAACGACACCACCACCCGGGAACGCCCGCGCGCCGGCATCGGATTTTTCGAACGCTACCTGACGCTTTGGGTCGCGCTGTGCATCGCCACCGGCATCGCACTGGGCAGCATCGTGCCCGCCCCGTTCCATGCCCTGAGTGCGCTGAGCATTGCCAACGTCAATCTGCCGGTCGCCGTGCTGATCTGGCTGATGATCGTGCCGATGCTGTTGCGGGTCGATTTCGCCGCCATCGGCACCGTGACCAAACATTGGCGCGGGATCGCGGTGACTCTGGGGATCAACTGGCTGGTCAAGCCGTTTTCCATGGCGCTGCTGGGCTGGATTTTCGTGCGCGGGGTGTTTCATGCGTATCTGCCGGCGGATCAGATCGACAGTTATATCGCCGGGCTGATCCTGCTGGCGGCGGCGCCTTGCACCGCGATGGTGTTCGTGTGGTCGAATCTGTCCGATGGCGATGCGAATTTCACCCTGAGTCAGGTGGCGCTGAACGACGCCATCATGGTGGTGGCCTTCGCCCCGATCGTCGGTTTGCTGCTGGGATTGTCCGCGATCAGCGTGCCGTGGGAGACGCTGTTTCTGTCGGTGTTGTTGTATATCGTCGTGCCCTTGATCGCCGCCCAGCTTTGGCGCCGCGTGCTGCTGGCAAGCGGCGGGGAGCCCGGCCTGGCCCGCATGTTGACGCATTTGCATCCGGTTTCCCTGGTCGCCTTGCTGGCGACACTGGTTCTGCTGTTCGGCTTCCAGGGCGAGCAGATTCTTCGGCAACCGTTGATTATCCTGATGCTGGCGGTGCCGATCGTCATCCAGGTCTATCTGAATGCCGGCCTGGCTTATGTGTTCAACCGAGCATGCGGGTCGCCGCATAGCGTTGGGGCGCCGTCGGCGCTGATTGGTGCCAGTAATTTCTTTGAACTGGCGGTGGCGGCGGCGATCAGCCTGTTCGGCTTCCAGTCTGGCGCCGCGCTGGTCACCGTCGTGGGTGTTCTGGTGGAGGTTCCGGTGATGCTGTCTGTGGTTCGCATTGCGATGGCCACCCGCGGCTGGTACGATCGCGGATCCCAGCCGACCCGGAGATAACATCATGGAAACGACCGATGTGAAAGAACTGGTCCGTGCTCGGTACGGCGCCATCGCGGCCGGAGCGGTATCGGATTGCTGCGCCCCGGTTGCGTCCTGTTGCGGCGCCACGCCCGCGCCGGTCGCGGATAGCAAATCGCTGCGAATGGGATACTCGGCCGAGGAACTGGCGGCGGTGCCGGACGGTGCCAATCTCGGCCTGGGCTGCGGCAATCCGCAGGCCATCGCTGCGCTGAAACCCGGGGAGGTGGTCGTCGATCTGGGCAGCGGCGCCGGGTTCGACTGCTTCCTGGCCGCTAAGCAGGTGGGTTCGGCGGGCCGCGCGATCGGCGTCGATATGACGCATGAAATGCTGAACAAGGCGCGCGCGAATGCCGTTGCGATCGGCGCTGAGAATGTCGAGTTTCGCCCGGGCGAGATCGAACATCTGCCGATCGCCGACAACACCGCCGACGTGATTATCTCCAACTGCGTGATCAACCTTGCGCCGGACAAGGCGCAGGTGTTTCGCGAGGCGTTCCGTGTGCTGCGGGCGGGCGGGCGTCTGGCGATTTCCGACGTGGTGAACACCGCGCCGCTGTCGGCCGATCTGGCGTCGGATCATGGGCTGATTTGCGGCTGCGTGTCGGGTGCCGCCCCGGTTGAGCTGATCGAGGGCTGGCTGGCCGATGCGGGGTTCGCCGATATCCGCGTTACGGTCAAACCGGAAAGCCGGGAAATGATCGCAAGCTGGGCGCCGGGCCTGGGGATCGAGGATCATGTCGTCTCTGCCATGATCGAGGCGATCAAGCCGGCGGCGTGAGGGTGGACTGCGACGGCCGGGCGGACACGACCTGCCCGGCGTTCAGTGCGGTAAAGTGTTG
>JAKBCJ010000343.1 GCA_021807975.1 Pseudomonadota bacterium
CATCAATCCCTCTAGTACTGCCTCATTCACCGAAATCAGAAAATCGAGATCGGGAGTTTCGTTGTGCATTGCGCGTTGCATCGCCAGGTTAAGCGAAGCGATCCCGGCCTTCAGTTCCGCCGGAAGTACATTTCCCGGATCGCTAATGACGGCTTGCACAGCCAGCCATAGACGGCGGTTATCGGCGACAGCTTTCACTTGCTGGATAAAGCCGCCAAGCTGAGCGGTCCGCAAGGCGTTGATCACCTCTCGGAACATATCGGCCTCGACATCTCGTTGTGACTTATAACCGGAAGCCGCCCGATAGGCCTGAATGGCGCGGTTAGGGGCTGACATCGCGATAAACTCCCTTGCTTCCAGCTTATAGCGCTGGGACGTTGATGATTGGCATCCGGAATTTGGTAATGTGCTGTCGGCATTGGGGCGGATGCCTTGATGTGATATTGAACCTAGATATCGTGAGGCTGGGGGGCGGCTCTTCAGAGTCACCGCTTCGCCCCCCCCTAAGTTCTTCCGGTCAAAGACAATACCTTAATCCCGTTGAATCGGGTTACTTGAACAGGCTGAGCAGAGACTGAGGCGCCTGATTTGCGAGTGAAAGTGCCTGGGTTCCCAACTGCTGCCGGATTTGCAACGATGTGAGCTTGGCTGACTCCTGTGCGAGATCGGCATCGATCAGCGATCCAAGACCACCGTTCAGCGAGTTTATCTTATCGCTATTATAAGTCGTCTGGTTGTTAACGTAGTTGATCGAGTTACCGATGCTGTTCAATTCCTTGCCGACCGATGTCTCCTGATTCATAAAGATGCCCGTCGCCGTGATAAGCGCAGCGACGGTGCTGGCTCCACTGAGCTGCGTCGATGTAAAATTGAGCGCCGAGTAGACCGCAGACCCACTGAAGGACGCTATCCCATAGGACGATCCATTTTCATTACGGGCGACGGCGACACGACCAAATGTGCCACTGCTGCCGGTAATATCTCCGATTAAATTCCTGCCATTGTAGTTGGCATCCTGGATGAAAGTCTTCACGTTGGCGAGCATCGATGTATATTGCTGCTCATAGTTCGTGCGGTCGGTACCTTGTACGCTGCTGTCGGAAAGTTTGACCAGCACATCGCGCATACTGCCCATCATGTTGGAGATGTTATTTAGTCCGGATTGTGTCGTCGAAAGCAACCCTTGGACATTGCCCAGTTGTTGGTTAGCGCTGGTCAGTGCGCCGACGGTTGATCGAATACCTTGCGCTATGGCGTACGCGGCGCCGTCATCGGTTGAATCGGCGACGCGGTAGCCTGTGGAAATCTGCTTCTGCGTAGCGGCCAATTGCGCCTGAGTGGCTTGAAGTGACTGGAGGGCGACCATCGCCCCCATGTTGGTGTTCACGGAATTGATCGGCATAATCTTTTCCTTTTCAGGTAGAGAAACGCGTGAGCTTGCTTCTGCATGCGGAATGGAGCTATGACGAAAAAAAGTTAAGAAATCGTAAATTGAAAACGCTTTTGTATGCGGTCAGCGGAATTTCGTGGTGTGTGTCGTCGCTGAGGTTACAGTCGGCGCTTGACAATGAGGCTGATGGATTGGCATCCACTCTGTGTCTTCCTAGGATCAGGCTTGCCGTAGATTTAGGTCCCAAGTGGCTAGTCACGGTTGGATTATATTTTCGTTTCGAATTCTTAATGTGATATTCGTCAAAGACAGATCGAATCAAATACGATTTCGTTTGGAAGGGCTGCATGCGCCGTCGGAATCTGATCGGGGGAATCACCGCGGCAGCGCTGGCATCACCAGCTTTTGCGGGAGAAAGTACCGTGCTGCCCGAGAATTTACCCAGCGGGACCAAACAGGTGCTGCGCTTCGTCAATCTACCTGAAAAACGCCGTATGTTGGAATTGTCAATGCGTCCTCCCAACTATGAGACGCCCGTCGATGCTTTTGCCGAAGCCGTGACGCCGAACGAGCGGTTTTTCGTTCGATATCACTTGGACGGGATGCCGACGTCCGATGATATGGAGGGCTGGACGCTGAATATCTGCGGCGATGCCGTCGCGCGACCAATGCGACTTAAAATGAACGATCTGTTGGATATGCCATCCGCCGAGGTGTTATCGGTTTGCCAATGCGCCGGTAACAGGCGCGGACTGTCGCAGCCTCATGTTTTGGGCCTGCAATGGGGCGAGGGCGCGATGGGGGCAGCATTGTGGCGCGGGCCATCATTAGCTCAAATCCTGCAACATTGCGGCTTGAAGCCGGATGCACTCGAAATTTGGACGAATGGGGCGGATCGGTCAACGATCCCGGGGGTGCCTGCCTATCAGAAGAGCATTCCAGTCGATAAGGCCCTGGACACAAATACCATTGTTGCAATAGCCATGAATGGCGCTCCGCTTCCGCTTCTGAACGGCTATCCTGCTCGGCTTGTAGTACCTGGTTGGGCTGGAACATATTGGATGAAACATATAACCCGGATCGAAGCCAGCACCAAACCGCTGGCGAATTTCTGGATGTCTGATGACTATCGAGTACCGAATGGCCTGCTTCCTACAGCACATCCCTTCCCATCCCAGGCGACCAAAGACACGTCCCCTATCACGGAACTGGCAGTGAATTCACTCATCGCCGACCCGCTGGAGGGCCATGAGGTCGATCGTTCCGGTTTCAATATCCGCGGGATTGCCTGGGATAGTGGCGCTGGAATCAATCGCGTCGAAGTTTCGCTGGACGGTGGCCACCACTGGCAGGACTGCCTGTTGGACCGACCCCTTGGTCCTTACGGGTATCGACAATTTAGCCTTCTGACCGGATTGCTTCCGCCTGGACGCTATCGGATAATGAGCCGGGCGACGAGCATGTCAGGCGAAACCCAGAGGGCTGCTCCGATGCAGAACGCCGGCGGCTATAACAATAACATCCCGCGGGCCATTACGATCGTGGTGACATGATTTATCGTTGTGCGGTCCTGGCGATGCTGGCCGCTTGTTCCCCCGCCCGAGGAGCGGAGCCAGTACTGAAAATGGCCACCGGCCCAGGCAGGGCGGAAACCGTGGCGGCTTGCACAAGCTGCCATTCGTCTGCGTATATCGTCATGAACAGTGTGTTCTTATCGGCGGACGAGTGGCGGGTAGAGGTATCGAAGATGCGAACCGCGTTTGGTGCGCCGATTAGCGATCAGACGGCGGACGAAATTTCCACCTACCTTGGGCAAAACTATGGGGTATCGGTCAATCGGTAGCCAGCGCGTTGACCCGTGGCGGAACGATGAACGACCACGGGTCAGGTCGAGATTTTAGCGGGTCGGCCTGGGCGGGGTCTGGGTGTAGTCATAGAAACCTCGTCCGGTCTTGCGGCCGTACCAACCGGCCTCAACGTATTTTACCAGCAACGGGCAGGGACGGTATTTACTGTCGGACAAACCTTCGTAAAGCACCTGCATAATCGACAGGCAGGTATCCAAGCCAATGAAGTCCGCCAGTTCCAGTGGCCCCATTGGATGGTTGGCGCCCAGCTTCATAGAAGTGTCGATGGCCGCAACGGAACCGACGCCTTCATAAAGAGCGTACACCGCCTCATTGATCATCGGCACCAGAATGCGATTTACGATAAATGCAGGGAAATCCTCGGAAACCGCGCTGATTTTTCCAAGTTTGGCTGCCAGATTTTTGACCGCCTGGAACGTGGGTTCGTCGGTGGCGATGCCGCGGATGATTTCCACAAGCTTCATGACCGGAACCGGGTTCATGAAATGCATGCCGATGAATTTTTCCGGACGATCGGTAGCCGCACCTAGACGGGTGATGGAAATCGACGATGTGTTCGACGCGACAATGCAGGAGGATTTCAGCTTCGGGATAAGCTCTTTAAAAACCAAGCGCTTGACGTCTTCCTTCTCGGTCGCGGCTTCGATAACGAAGTCCGCGTCTCTCAACGCGCCATAATCGGTCGACGTATGCACCAAGGCCAGTGCCTCATCGCGCTGATCGGAGGACACGATGGAGCGATTGACCTGACGTTCCATGTTCCGGGCCATGACGGTCATGGCTTTAGCCAAGGCGTCCGACTTGATATCGACGATCGTGACTGGCAAGCCCGCCAGCGCGCAGACGTGAGCAATACCATTGCCCATCTGCCCGGCCCCGATGATACCAACCGTTCGGATATCCGGCGGTTCCGCGATCATGGGGGCCATCCCGTTAGCAGGCTTGACGTCGATATTCATTCAGGAGCGCTCCAGTTCCGCTGCCAACTCCGGCAGCGCTGTAAAGAGATCGGCAACCAGGCCATAATCGGCGACCTGGAAAATTGGCGCTTCCTCGTCCTTGTTGATCGCGACGATGATCTTGCTGTCCTTCATGCCAGCGAGGTGCTGGATGGCTCCCGATATCCCGACAGCGACATACAATTCAGGTGCGACAATTTTTCCGGTCTGGCCGACCTGGAACTCATTGGGAACGAAACCGGCATCAACAGCAGCCCGCGATGCCCCGACCGCAGCGCCAAGCCTATCGGCAATCGGGTCGATTAGCTTAAAATTTTCGCCATTCTGCATGCCGCGGCCACCGGAAATCACCACCCTGGCAGCTGTCAGTTCCGGACGTTCGCTCTTAGACAGTTCGGCCGAGATGAACGTGGATAAGTTCGAAATTTCGTTGACAGTCAGGCTCTCGACAGCCGCATTGCCACCATCGGCGGCAACGGGATCGAAGCTGGCGGCCCGGACGGTGATCACCTTTTTCGAGTCGGACGACTTGACGGTCGCCATGCCGTTTCCAGCATAGATCGGCCGGACGAACGTATCGGCGTTAACCACCGCTGCGATATCGCTGATCGGCTGCACATCCAAAAGTGCCGCGACGCGCGGCATCACGTTCTTACCGACGGCCGTAGTTGCCGCGAGCATGTGAGAATACGCAGGAGCAAGCGCGCGCAGCAATTCCGCGGTTGGTTCTGCCATGGCATGGTCCAGTGCAGCACTTTCCGCAATCAGAACCTTGCTGACGCCGGGAATTTTAGCGGCGGCGGCGGCAGGCCCATTTAGACCGACGCCGACGATTAGTACATGCACATCACCGAGGGCGACAGCGGCGGCGACAGCGCTTCGGGAAGGTTGTTTGATTCCAGAATCGTCGAATTCAAGGAGCACGAGGCTTGTCATCGTCAGATCACCTTCGCTTCAGTCCGGAGTTTGCTCACCAGTTCCGCCACGGAGGCGACCTTTTGGCCAGCCTTACGCTTCGGCGGCTCCTCGACCTTGATCACGGTCAACCGGGGCGTCACATCGACGCCCAGATCGGTCGGCTTCATCGTGGCAATCGGCTTTTTGCGCGCCTTCATGATATTGGGCAGCGATGCGTAACGCGGTTCGTTCAACCGCAGGTCGGTTGTCACGATCGCCGGCAGACTGAGCGAAATTGTCT
>JAKBCJ010000017.1 GCA_021807975.1 Pseudomonadota bacterium
TCAGGCATAGCATCGGCGCGGCTGTCCTGGCGCCCGGGGGGGACAAACATTGCTCCATCAGTGTGCTCATGGCACGTTGTCAGCCAAGCAAACACCAATGCGGAACCCCTTCAAGTGACCCTGATACTGGCCAGCCGTCCTAACGTCTATTCGTCCTCCAACCTCGACCGGATCGCCACGCGGCGGGAGGATCCGGCATGGATCGCGGAGAAGCTGAAGGACCCCGATACGCTGTTCGTCCCGGTATGGCGCACCAGAAACCTCGTGCGCCGTACCCGCGAAGGTCATCCCGAAGCCGTCTATGTCTCCGGCGACATGGCCCACACACTGCGGATGCAGGAAGATGGGCCCTGGGCATTTCTCGGCATCCTGGAGGACCGGGCGGTCTTTGCCATCGACATCAGCGCCACCGAGGACCCGGTTCCGCTGCTGCCGGAAGACTTGGGCAGCTTCGTGGACCTGCGATCCGTCGGCTGGGGCGTGCCCCGGCCGGAAGCCTCGGTCCTCGCGCATGCCCGCGGCCTCATGAGCTGGCGTCAGCGCACCAAGTTCTGCAGCGTCTGCGGCAACCCGTGCGAAGTCAAAAGCTCGGGACACATGATGCAATGCACCGTGTGCAACACCCAGCATTTCCCGCGCACCGACCCCGCCGTGATCATGCTGGTGCATCGCGGTGACAGAGCGCTGCTGGGGCATTCGACCCGCTTCCCCCGAGCGACCATGTATTCCACGCTGGCCGGCTTCGTGGAGCCGGGCGAAACCCTGGAAGAAGCGGTGCGCCGCGAGGTGCTTGAGGAATCAGGTATCCTGGTCGGCGATGTGCATTATCACTCCAGCCAGCCCTGGCCGTTCCCCGGCAACATCATGCTGGGCTTCTACGCCGAGGGCCTGTCCGAAGAGATCACCATCGACACCGAGGAACTAAAGGACGCCCGCTGGTTCACCCGTCAGGAGATGCGCGACCACAAGCAGCATGGTTTCGACCTGCCCCGGTCGGACAGTATCGCATGGCGGCTGATCGAGGACTGGCTGGCGCAGGGCTGATGCCGGCACTCGCCACCATCGGATACGAAGGCTGTACAGCCGGTGCGGTGGTGGCGACATTGCGCGACGCGCATATCGGCCTGCTGATCGACGTTCGCGCTGTCCCGCGGTCGAGAAAGCCGGGCTTCTCCAAACGCCAACTGGCGGCAAGTCTGGACGAAGCCGGCATCGCCTATGTGCATCTCCAGGCGCTTGGCACCCCAAAGCCGGGACGGGACGCCGTCCGCGCCGGGCATCCGGAACGCATGGAGGTCATCTTCCGCGACCACATGACATCCGATCCGGCACAAGCCGCGTTGGCCGACGCCAAGGCGCTGGCGCGGGAGCGGCCCACCTGCCTGCTGTGCTTCGAGCGCGATCACACGACCTGCCACCGGCGCCTGGTGGCGGACATGATCGCGGCGGAGACAGGGCAGCCCGTGGTGCATCTTTGCGCGCCGCTGCCGTAACAACAAGGCAATCTCCAATGCCGGGTTCCCCGTTGTCCCGTCGAACCCGCACCCGCCTGCGGCGCCTGCTCGGCACCCGCCGCGCTTGACACCGTTCCAGTCATAGCCAGCATTACCTACCGTATAGCTCCCCACGAGCATGAGACGAGGTTGTCCGATGTCCGTTTCCACGCTGCCCACCCGCTCGGCGTCGCTTTACGACCGGGTCAAGACGCTGATCCCGCCGATCGAATGGCCGGTCTTCGCCGAAGATATCGACGCCATATTGCGCCTGAAGCAGCAGCGGGATGCCGTGATCCTGGCGCACAACTACATGACACCGGAAATCTTCCATTGCGTCGCCGATATCGTCGGTGACAGCCTGGCGTTGGCGCGCGAGGCGATGAAGGTCGATGCGAAAGTCATCGTCCTGGCCGGCGTACACTTCATGGCCGAAACGGCAAAGATGCTGAACCCATCGAAGACCGTGCTGATCCCGGACAGCCGGGCCGGATGCTCTCTGGCGGAATCCATCACGCCCGCCGATGTGCGGCTGATGCGGGAACGGCATCCCGGCGTGCCCGTGGTGACGTATGTGAATTCATCCGCCGCTGTAAAGGCGGAGTCGGATATTTGCTGCACATCCGGCAACGCTCTCAAGGTGGTCGAATCGCTGGGTGTCGATACCGTCATCATGCTGCCGGACGAATATCTGGCCCGGAACATCGCCGCGCAAACCAAGGTCAAGGTGCTCACCTGGGCCGGGCATTGCGAAGTGCATGAGCGGTTCACCGCCGCCGAGGTTCGGGCACTGCGCGTGGACTACCCCGGGGTGACGATCCTGGCACACCCGGAATGCCCGCCTGAGGTGACGGCCGAAGCGGACTATACCGGCTCCACGGCCGATATGTCCGCGTTTGTCGGGCGCGAACGGCCGCGCCGGGTGGTGCTGCTGACCGAATGCTCGATGGCGGACAATGTGTCGGTCGGCTATCCGGATATCGAATTCGTGCGGCCCTGCAATCTGTGCCCGCACATGAAGCGGATCACCCTGCCGAAGATCCGCCATGCGCTGGAAACGATGACGGAGGAGGTGACGATCGATCCGGCACTGGCCGACCGCGCCCGCCGGTCGGTCGAACGCATGCTGGAAGTCCGCTAATGTCCCCGCTGCCGACGATCATGATCGAACCGGCGGTGCGCGCGGCGCTGTTGGAGGATTTGGGGCGGGCGGGCGACCTGACGACGGATTCGATCGTCCCGCCCGACCTGACAACCCGCACGATCCTCTCCGCTCGGCAGGCCGGCGTTGTCGCGGGGTTGGATTTCGCCGCCGCGGCGTTCCGGCTGATCGATCCGCGAATCGAGATGTCGGTGGCGCTGCCAGACGGCAGCCGGCTGCGGCCGGGGGATACGATCGCAACGGTAACCGGGCCGGCGAGGGGCATTCTGACGGCCGAACGGACGGCGCTGAACTTCCTGTGCCATCTCAGCGGTGTGGCCTCCGCGACGCGCGGCATCGCCGACGCGATCGAGGGCTACAGGGCGGTTGTGTGTTGCACCCGCAAAACGATGCCGGGGCTGCGGTTTGCGCAGAAATATGCCGTGCGGGTGGGCGGCGGATCGAACCACCGGTTCGGCCTGGATGACGCCGTGCTGATCAAGGACAACCATGTCGCGATGGCAGGCGGGGTGCGTCCGGCGGTCGAACGCGCCAGGGCCGGTGTCGGCCATCTGGTCAAAATCGAGCTGGAAGTCGATACGCTGGCCCAATTGGAAGAGGCATTGAGCTTGGGCGTCGATGCCGTGCTGCTGGACAATATGGGTCCGGACATGCTGCGGGAGGCGGTAGGAATGGTAGGCGGGCGCGCGATTACCGAGGCGTCCGGGCGTATC
The DNA here is from genome assembly GCA_021807975.1 of Pseudomonadota bacterium. Taxonomy (GTDB): domain Bacteria; phylum Pseudomonadota; class Alphaproteobacteria; order Acetobacterales; family Acetobacteraceae; genus Rhodopila. The sequence continues at coordinate 3,369 of JAKBCJ010000017.1, forward strand.
AGGCCAGAGACAGCCCCGGGGATCGCGGCCAGCGGGGTGGATTTGCTGTCCGTGGGTTGGCTGACCCATTCGGCCGCCGTGCTGGACGTGGGGTTGGATTGGGCGGGGTAGCCGGTCGAAGCCGTTACGACCCGGCTGGCTTCGCGGGCGCGTTCCATACCGCGTTCGGCGGGGGCGACCCGTTCGACGGGTTCCATTCGCCGGACTTCTTCAGCGCGTCCACGACTTCCTTGGGCATATAGTTCTCGTCGTGCTTTGCCAGCACCTCGGACGCCTTGAACACCCCGTCCGGCTGCTCGACGCCCAGCACCACAACCCCCTGACCCTCGCGGAACAGATCGGGCAGCAGACCTTTATAGGTCACCAGCACGTCGGCCTTGCCGTCGGTCACCTTGAACCGAGCGCCGGCATGGCCGCCGGAAGTTCTCTCGACGGTGCCTTGCTCGACCATTCCGCCCAGACGCATCTGGCGCCCGTTGGGCGTGTTCTTTGCCAGATCGGACGGCGAGACGAAGAACACCAGGTTGTCGCTGAATGCCGACAGGGTCAGGCCCACTGCGGAGGCCAGGCCCGCACCGCACGCCAGCAGGATCAGCAGACGCTTGGTCTTGCGCTTCATCGTTTGCCACGGGGGTCGATAACCGCGAGACGCCGTTTGGCCACGCGAAGCCGGAAGGCTGTGCTGATCGCAAAGAACAGCGGCACACCAAGGGCCAGCACATAGGACGCGGCGATATAGGGCAGATGGGTCATGACTGGCTGGACTCCGATGTCTTTGCCATCAGCAGCATGCGAATACGCCGTTCCATCACACCGGCACGGGTGCGGGCGACGGTGATGGCGGCGAACAGCAGGGTGAACCCCAAGGTGGTGAACAACAGCGGCCATAGCAGCGAGGCCGCGATGGTCGGCGCCCCGGTAAGGCCGATAGAGGCGGGCTGATGCAGGGTATTCCACCAGTTCACGCTGAACTTGATGATCGGCAGATTGATCACCCCAACCAGCGCCAGGATCGCGCCAGCCCGATAGCCGCGCGTTGGGTCATCGAACGCCCGAACCAGCGCGATGTGGCCGAGATACAGCAGAAACAGCACGAACACCGACGTCAGGCGGGCATCCCAAACCCACCAGGCGCCCCATGTCGGTTTACCCCACAGGCTGCCGGTGGCAAGGCACACGGCGGTAAAGGCGGCGCCGACCGGCCCCAGCTCCACCGCCGCGAGATCGGCGAGGGGATGGCGCCATACCAGCGACAGCACGCTGCAAATGGCCAACGAAACGTACCCGGCGGATGCAAGCCAGGCAAACGGCACATGGACATACATGATCTTAACCGTGTCGCCCTGCTGCCAGTCATTTGGCGCGAAGAACAGGCCCCAGATCACACCGATGGCGCTCAACAGGACCCCGGAGCCATAGATCCAGGGCAGCACCTTGCCGGACAGCCGCAGGAACTGGCCCGGGTTGGCAAACCGGTGGAATAGTTTCACCGGCCGAGGCGGCGCGATTGTCTGGCGTGTGTCCACTTCTGTCCTCTACCCGATTGGTTCCGCCGCTAAAAGCACGAACGCGGTAACGCGGCTTTGATCTGGGTCATGTGGCCTCGAACACCGGCAACGTCAGGTCGTCCTTCACCCGATCGAAGGCGATTTGTACCGGCAGGCCGATCCGCAGCGCGGAAGCGTCGATCCCGCGGGCCCGGGCGTTCATGCGCACGCCTTCCGGCAGATCGACGGTCAGCAGGATGTAGGGAAGCTCGCTCTTGAAGCCGGGATGAAACGCATAATGGGTGATCGTCCAGCTATGTACGGTCCCGCGGCCCGCCGCCTCCATCCAGTCCACGTTCATCGACCAGCAGGAGTCGCAGACCGGGCGCGGATAATGCCGAACCTTGCCGCAATCGGCACAGCGTTGCAGCCGTAGGCGCCCGTCGCGCAACCCGTCCCAGTACGGCTGAGTGTCCGGGGTCGGGGTCGGAACCAGTTTGTCGTAACCGTCCATGGCTCAGGCCCTCCGCATGATGGCCAGCGCGCCATCGCCCATGTCGCCATAGCCGGTGACAAGGCCAATTTCGGCGTCCGGCACTTGCGCGTCCGCTTCGCCTCGCAGTTGGCGGGCAAGTTCGACGATGTGGTTCATGCCCGCCATATGGGCCTGGGACAGCAACCCGCCATGGGTATTGACGGGCAGGCGTCCGTTCAGCCCCAGGGCACCGTCCTGAACGAAGCCGCCGCCCTCACCCTTCTTGCAGAATCCAAGGTCTTCAAGCTGGCACATCACGATGTAGGTGAAGCAGTCATAGACCTCGGCGACATCGATATCGGCGGGAGTCACGCCGGCCATCGCAAAGGCTTTCGGGGCAGCCTTGGCCAGACCCAGCGTGGTGAGGTCCGGGCGCTGCGTGATAGCCGAAGGAGAGTCGGGATGGCCCTCGGCCACCCCCATCACCATGATCGGCCGTTTCGCCAGGTCGCGCGCCCGATCCGGTGCGCTGATGACGACCGCCGCCCCGCCATCGCTTTCCAGCGAGCAGTCCAGCAGGCGCAGCGGATCGGAGATCATGCGGGAGGATTGGTGATCCTCGATCGTGATCGGGTTCTTCATCGTGGCGTTCGATTGCAGCGAGGCATGGTAGCGCGTGGTCACCGCGATTTCCGCCAGTTGGCGGGACGTGGTGCCATACAGTTCCATGTGCCGGCGGGCCATTGGGGCGTAAAGCTGCGCCGGGGCGATGGCACCCAGCGGCATTTCGAACTCGCCGATGACTTTGAACTGGGGCATTTGCTGAACGCGGGTGCCGATGCGGCCGCCGGAATAGCCGGTGCGACCCAGCGAGATCAGCACATGCTTGCAGATGCCGGCCTGGATAACGGCGAGCGCGCATTGGATGGCCGCGACGGCCGACGCGCCGCCCATCGGGGTTGTGGCGGAAAACCGCAAGTCCTTGATGCCGAAATTGGTGATGAAGTCCTCGGCGACGGCGCCGTGCCCGTAGGGAATCAAGCCATCGATGTCGGATGGCTTGAGGCCCGCATCGCGGATCGCGTTCAGCGAGGCCTCCAGTTGGAACGACAGCGCCGAACGGTCGGTGCCGCGCAGGTATCTGGTCTCGCCGACGCCGGTAACGGCGCCTGCTTCGAACAGCGAGGATGTTGTTCCCATTGGAGGCGGCTCCCTTTTCTTGGACCGCCCCAGGTTCCGCTACCCGAAGTCGGTCGTCAATTCCGCGCGGACGGCTTCGCTCATGACAGCCATGTGCCGGTAGTTTTGATGGTTGAAGCCCAGCACGACCTCGGCGTTCGGCGAGGAGAACGCGGCGATCTGATCGACGGTGAACGGGAAGTGGACGAACTGGACGGACGATGCCTTGCCCTCGGCGGAGGTGCGATCCGCATCGGCCTCGGGGCGCCCGATGATCGTTTCGCCGCCAACGCGCAGAAAAGCGGTTTCCTCGATGCCGCCCAGGCCGTCGAGCACACGCTTGCGGCGCACCGGATCGTCGATCTCCACCATAAAGGTGGCGGTCAGTTCGGACCCGTTGGGAATCAACGGGTTATAGGCATCGAGCTCGCCGGGGATTTGTTCGGCACCGCCCTTTTCGATGTACACCATCTCCTGCACCTGAAGCCACATGGTCTCGTAGCACTCGAAGTAGAAGGTGATATGCGGGCCGATCGCTACCCGGCGGTTCTGCTTCTTCGCCGAGACCTTCTTACGAAACTCCTTGCGATCCTTGGCATACTCGCCGGTGGGGATGATGTCGGCTTCGGTCAGAAATCGCTTGGCCATGGCAACCTCGGTGGAGTTAGACGGCGCCTTCATAGGCGCGCGCCAGAATTTGAATGGGGTGTGTCACCAATGTGGGCTTCGGACCGTCGCCGCCAAGGCGCTCGATGCCCTGTTGGATATGAACACCCGCCAACGGGCATTCCGACATCACGAAACCGGCACCGTTCTGCGCCGCCTGACGGGCGACCGGGCGGCCGACTTTCATGCCGACCTCGAAGAACTCCTTCTTAAACCCCCAGGAGCCGCCATGACCGGAGCAACGCTCGATCACCTTGACGCTGGCTTCGGGCACCAGGCGGAGCATTTCGGCGGCCTTCTGGCCCATGTTCTGCGCACGGGCGTGGCAGGCCATGTGGACGGTCATCGTGGCCGGCGTCGCAGTCAGGCCGGGGGCGATGCCTTCCTTCCTGGCGATATCGACGATGTATTCGCTGATATCGAAGGTGGATTTCGCCAGCGCCTTCACATCCGCGTCGTCCGGCAGGATCAGCGGCCACTCGAACTTCAGCATCAGGGCGCAGGACGGGACCAGGGCGATGATATCGTAGCCCTTGGCGATCCATTCCTTCATCGCCAGCGCGACATCCTTGGCATTGGCGGCGACGTCGGCGATGCGGCCTTGTTCCAGCAACGGCATGCCGCAGCATTTCGGATACACCACCTCGGTTTCCACGCCGTTGCGGGCGAGGACCGCCCTTGTGTCCATGCCAACGTCAGGGCTGTTGTAGTTACCGAAGCAGGTGGCGTACAGCACCGCCTTGCGGCCGAAGGCCGGGGCTTCGCGGTTCAGAACCGGCGTCGCGGCCGACAGGTTGACCAGCGTCTGGCCGGAATATTTCGGCAGTTCCGCGTTGGGATCCAGACCGGCGGCAGACCGCAAAACCGGCCCGACGGTCTTGTTGTCGCGGCCGGTTGCCCAGTTGGCGACGCTGGAAACCATGCCCGCCAGCACACCGTTGCGATCGGTGGCCGCCAGTTGTCTGTCGGCGAAGGCGATCTTGCCCTGCTTCTCCTCCATGGCGCGGTAACGCAGCATCAGATGGGGGAAATCCAGGTTGAATTCATGCGGCGGCACGTAGGGGCACTTCGTCAGGAAGCACATGTCGCACAGCGTGCAGGCATCGACGACCGACTTGAAGTTCTTGGGATCGACGCCGTCAAGTTCCTGAGTCGGGGATTCATCGACCAGATCGAACAGGCGGGGAAAGGAGTCGCATAAATTGAAGCAGCGGCGGCAGCCGTGGCAGATGTCGAAAACCCGCTCCAGCTCCTTCTCGACGGCCTGTGGATCGGTAAAGGCCGGATCCTGCCAAGCGATCGGGTGACGCGTCGGGGCGTCGAGGCTGCCTTCTCTCATGCGGGTTCTTCCGTCTTGTTCTGGGGGAAATCCCCTCCCCGGTGCCGGGAAGGGGATTCTTAAATCAGGCCGCGAGCTCGTTCAGGGCCTTCTGGAACCGGCCAGCGTGCGACCGCTCGGCTTTCGCCAGAGTCTCAAACCAATCGGCGATTTCGTCGAAGCCTTCTTCGCGGGCAGTGCGCGCCATGCCGGGGTACATATCGGTGTACTCGTGCGTCTCACCGGCAACGGCGGCGGCGAGATTCTTGTCGGTCGGGCCGATCGGCAGGCCGGTGGCCGGATCGCCTGATTCTTCCAGATATTCCAGATGGCCGTGGGCATGACCCGTCTCACCTTCCGCGGTGGAGCGGAACACGGCGGCGACGTCGTTATGGCCTTCCACATCGGCCTTCTGTGCGAAATAGAGGTAACGGCGGTTGGCCTGAGATTCGCCGGCAAATGCCGCCTTCAGATTGTCTTCGGTCTTGCTACCTTTGAGTGCAGCCATGACGCGTTCCTTTCAGCTTCCGGGACGATGAGTCGAAAACAGGACACCGCAGCGCCGGTAGCGCCTACGGATCAGCCTGATTCCCCACGGACGGCAACCTAGACCAAATGCGAATTTAATTGAAGTTCACAGGAGTATGAAATTTTTCGATCATCGTCAGTGAGTGGAGCGATGACACCGATGAGCCGGTCCCGCGATGTCGCCCTCGGTCCAATACCAGCCGCCCGAAGCTTCGACTCTTTTGTCAGTCGGCGGTCGGCTGGTGTCCTGTTGATTTGGCGCGCGGCCGCCCCACCAACCCCGCGCGCATACCAGCCGGCCTTTCGGGCCGCTGGTATTTGATTTGGCGCGCGGCCATCCCACCAAACGCGCGCGCATACCAGTCGACCCTTCGGACCGCTAGTATAAGCTGCGGCATCCGCGACGGGAACGGTCAAGGCCAGCAGCACCCTGGCAGACGGATTGGACCACGGCCTGCGCCCTTTGGATCGGCGCCTTACAGCGGTTCGGGTGTTCGCCGAACAGGCGCCCGGGGACCGGTTCTATGCGGCCGCCTTCTGCACCACCCCCAGCAGCCGGGCCTGCAACTCCGGATCGCCTTCCAGGGCCTTTGCTGTGCCCTCGAAAGCAACCTGTCCGTTCACCAGCACATAGGCGCGATCGACCAGCGGCAGCACAGATTCGGCATGGTGCTCCACGATCACCATCGCGACGCGGCCGCGAAGCTGGGCCAGGGCGTCCATCACCTCCTTGACGATCGCCGGGGCCAGGCCCTCGAACGGTTCGTCAAGCAGGATCAGCTTGGCCGGGACCATCAGCGCCCGGGCGATGGCCAGCATCTGGCGCTCGCCGCCGGACAGGCTTTCGGCCTTGGATTTCTGCAGGATTTTCAGCTTCGGAAACAACGCATAGACATCGTCCAGCGAGGCCCCGCCGACCCGCATCGCCAGTCGCAGGTTGTCCAGCACGGTCAGGTTGGGGAACAGGCGCCTGCCTTCTGGCACCAGCGAGATGCCTTTCTGGTTGATTTCGTATGGCTTGGCATTGGTGATCGTGCCGCCGTCCAGGACGATCCGGCCGCTGCTGGACCGAACGGTGCCGGTGATCGCCCGCAACGTCGTCGTCTTGCCGACGCCGTTACGTCCCAGCAAGGCGACGGCCTCGCCTTCGTGAATGACCAGCGACAGGTCTTCCAGCACGACACTGCCGGCATAACCGGCGCGCAGTTTGTCGATTGTCAGGATTGGCTTGCCAGTCGCGTGCGCCGAGCGCTCGCCGTCCGTCGGCGCCGCGGGCGGCACGATGCGTTCGGCACCGAGGTAAGCCGCGACCACGTCGGGGTTGCTGGCGACTTCGGCGGGATTGCCGTCGGCGATCAGGCGTCCCTGATGCAGAACGGTGATGCGATCCGACAGCGCCAGCACGCGATCGATATCGTGTTCGATCAGCAGCACGGCATGGGTGTCCGCCAGCTTGCGGATCAGCGCGGCGACGACCTGCCGGTCGGCCTCCGCCAGGCCGGCCAGCGGCTCATCGAGCAGCAGCAGCTTGGCGTCGGTGGCGAGGGAAATCGCGATCTCCAGCAAGCGCCGCTGACCATGGCCGAGATTCGCGCAAGAATCGGCGGCGCGGTCTTCCAGTCCGACGGCGGCAAGTAACGACCATGTGCGGGCATTCAGATCGTCGTACGCATACGCATCGCGCCAGAACCCCCGCGCGCGCTTGTCCTGTGCCTGAACGGCAACGCGGATGTTCTCGAATGCGGTCAGGTTGGGGAAGACGCTCAGGATTTGGAACGAGCGCGACAGACCCAGGCGGATCCGCCGGTACACCGGCAGGTTGGTGATGTCGTGGCCGTCAAACCGGATGGTGCCTGCATTAGGCTTCAGGATTCCGGTCAGCATGTTGAAGAACGTGGTTTTGCCGGCGCCGTTGGGGCCGATGAAGCTGTGCAGCTTGTAAGGATAGACCTCGAGGTTCAGGTCCGTCGCGACGACCAGCGATCCGAAGCGCTTGTGCAGGCCGTTTACGGTCAGGATCGGCTTGGCGGGATCCAGTTTGGCGCCGGCGACCCGGTACGGCTGGATCGCGGCCGGGCGTGGCGGAATCTGTTTGCGGGTCAGCGTCCAGTCGTGGCGGCCAAACAGACGGAACAGCAGGCCTTGAATGCCCTCGGGCGAGGCGAGGGCGAACAGGATTACGATCGGCGCGAAGATCAGCCACCAGCTTTCTGTGATGGCCGACAGGCGGTCTTCCAGCAGAATGAACGCAATGGCGCCCCACAATGGGCCCAAAAAGTGATGGACGCCGCCCAGCACCGCCATCAGCAAGGAATCGCCGGCGTGCTGCCAGCTCAGGTTATCGGCATAGGCGCCTTGCAGCATCAGCGCGATCAGGCCGCCGGCATAGCCGACAACCGCGCCCATGATGACGAACGACACGAATTTGAGCTGGAAGGTGTTGTAGCCAAGGCTCTGCGCGCGCTGTTCATTGTCGCGCAACGCCTGCAACGACCGGCCGAAGGGCGAGTGGGCAATGCGCCACAACAACCCCAGGCCCAGACAGACGGTGATCAGCGTGAACGCATGAAACGACCAGGCGCTGGCGAACAACGGGCGGGGAACGCCCTGCACGCCGTTCTCGCCACCCGTCACATCGGTCCATTTATAGGCGATTTCGAACGCGATCTGCGAGAAGGCCAGCGTCAGCAGGGAGAAATACAGTCCCCGGCGGCGCAGGATGATCAACGCGATGATCGCGGCCAGGACGACGGAGAATCCGACACAGAACAGCAGGGCGGCGATTTCGTTGGGGGCGCCGCGCAGCATGGCGAATGCGGCGGCGTAGCTGGCACAGCCAAAGAAAACAGACGCACCGAACGGCACCAGTCCGGTGTAGCTGACGAGCGTGCATACGCCCGCCCCATACAGCGTGTAGATGGCAATCTGGGTAATCAAGCCGATGGGGGCACCCATCAAATACCAGATGCCGGTCAGGGTCAGCAGGACCGCGAAGGCGATCAGGGCGGGATGGCGGATCATTCGAAGCGCTCCCAACGCTCACCCAGCAGGCCGCGCGGTCTTAGCAACAGCATCAGGGCCATGAAGATATACATCACCGCGCCGGACGCGGGCGGGTAGAACTGGATGGTCAGGGCGATCACCACGCCGACGAGCAAACCGGCGATGACCGCCCCGGCGAAGGAGCCAAGGCCGCCGATCGCCACCACGACGAACGCGGGCATGATTGCGTTAGTGGCCATGGCCGGGGTGATGGTCCAAAGCGGGGCCGCAAGGACACCCGCGATACCGGAAATGGCGCAGCCGAGGCCGAACACCCAGGTGAGGACCCGGGGCAGGTTGATCCCCAGCAGACCAACCATTTCGGGGTCGCGGGAGCCCGCCCGCAGGATGCGGCCGAACGGGGTTTTCTCCAGGAACAGCCAAAGCCCAAGCAACAGGGCGGCGGTGGTGAGAAGGACCGCGAACCGGTATTTGGTAATCAGGACCGGCCCCCAGATCAGGAAACCGCTGAGCAGCGGGGGCGGGCTGAACGGCTGGCCGATCCCGCCATAGATCAGGCGCACGGACGCTTCGATCAGCAACGCCAGGGCGAAAGTGACGATCAGGCTGATCAGCGGCTCTTTATTGTATAGGCGGCGTATCAACAGACGTTCCGCGGCCATGCCGATCGCGCCGACCAGTATCGGAGAGACAATGACCGCCGGCCAGCCGAAATACTGATAAAGCGTCAGAGCCAGGTAAGCGCCCAGCGTGAAAAACGAGCCATGGGCAAAGTTGACGATGCCTAACAGGCCGAAAATGATCGACAGCCCGATCGCGATCAGCACATAGAGCCCGCCCAGCACCAAGCCGCTGACGACCTGGGAGAGTAGTATTTCCAGCACGTTGTAGCCCCCCACCGCGCTTCGCCCGGGTATGGCCCCGGGCGTTCGCGGCTGTGTTTTGTTGTCCCCGCGCGGCCGGTGGAGACCGTCATGGCGGCCGTAGGCCCGCCACGACCATGAGACGCCGACGGCCCCCGTCAAACAACGCGTTTATTTCGCCGCGTATCCTTAGTGCGTCAGGACCGGCCGCGTCAGCCCATTTTGCAGCCTATTTCTTCCTGCGTGCCGAAGACTTTGTCGGTGTCGGCAGGGTTCTCCGGCAACGTCGCCTTCACGTCGAAGTAGTCCCACTTGTCGGTGATCTTCGGTTTCACCGACACCGCGAGATTCCGCGCCAGCATCTGATGGTCGAACTTGCGGTAGCTGTACGACCCACCGCCCGCCGGGGCCTTCCACGCTTCCAGCCCCTCGACGATCGCCATGCCGTCCAGCGATTTCGCCGCATCGATCGACTCGAACAGCGAGCGGGCGGTAATCCAGCCCATCCAAGCCTTATCCGCCGCCGGCTTGCCGTACTTCTTCAGGTAGGCCGCGGCAAAAGCCTTTTCTTCCGGCGGGTTGTCCGGGTTGCTGTGCTCCCACATCTTGGTGAAGGTGCCGGTCGCCGCCTCGGGTCCCACGGCCCAGATGTCGGTGTCGCCGATCGCGATCTCCACGAATGGGATCGTGCCTTTCATACCGAGTTCGTTCCACTGCTTCAGGAAGGTGGACAAATCCCCCGCGGACAGACCGCCGACGACCACATCCGGCTTCGCCTGGCGAATCTTCAGAATGAACGAGCTGAAATCGGCGGTATTCAAAGGCACTTCGTCGGACCCGACCTCGGTTCCGCCCGCTGCCTTCAGCAGCGCGCGCGAGGATCGCAGAATATCCTGGCCGAACGCATAGGATGCCGTGATGTGATACCACCTTTTGCCGTAGTGCAGCGCGAAGGGCGCCAGCATGCGGGACTGAACCGCGACGGGCGTATTCAGCCGGAAGGTGTAGCGGTTGCAGTTCTTGCCGGTGATCTCGGTCGCGGCGGCGTTGTCACAGACGAAGGGAATCTTTAACTGCGCGGCCGTCGCCTCCTCGGCAAGGGCGTTGGAGGACAGGGAGCCGCCCAGCACGGCGCAAACCTTGTTCTCCTGAACCAGTTTCTGCATGTTTTGGGTCGCGGCCTGCGGGCTGGGTTCATCCAGCCAAACGAGTTCGGCGGGTTGCCCCATGATCATGTTGTGACGCTCTTCCAGCGCCAGAAACGAACCATTGGCCAGATACTCGGTTTGCCCCGCGATCTGTCCCGTTTTCGCCAGCAGCAAACCGATCTTGATGGGGTCCGCCGCGCGGGCGATGTGCGGCATGGCCAGCGGAGCGGCAGCTACCGCCGCGGCCCCGAGCAGAAGGTTCCGGCGTGGCAGCAGAAGGCTGGTGTTCATCGTTGTCATTGTTGCGTTTCCCCCGTTGGATTTCCAGGCTGTGCGGGTGACGGTTTTGCCTTATCCCCGCTATGCGGACCGGCGCGCCGATCCGCGGCGTTTGGCTTGCGCTGCCATCCGTACTGAGGCATTCGCCGCGCCGTATTGTTGATAATCCCCGATCCGCTGAACGATTTCGAAAAAGAACCTGTCGTCGAACGGATCCGTGTAGGCATGCAGAAACTCGCCGGCGTCATCGCGGTCGAACAGGATATTATGTGTCCGCAACATCGCCAGCAGGTCGGGTTCCAAGCCCCAGCGGGCCTCGATATCCTCATAGTAGTTGCCGGGAATCGGCAGGAACCGCGCACCTCGGGCGACGAGTTGCTCCATCGCCTTGCGGATGTCGGCCGTGGCCATGGCGATGTGCTGAACCCCCGCCCCGGAAAACGTGGTCAGAAAGCGACCGGTGGCTGTTTCCCGGCTTTCGGAGATATTTAGCGGCAGCCGGATATCCCGCCCCGGACTGGTCATCGCCCGGCTTTGGATCAGGCCCATCGTGTCGGGGATTTCCCATAGCTGTTCGGGCATGAACCCGAACAAAGCACGATAGAACAGGACGAAATTGTCCAGCCGGCCCATCGGCAGCGCCTGGGCGATATGATCGATCGAGGTCAGCAGCGAGTCGGCCCCTTGTTCCGGGAACAGCGTGAAATCCGCCTCGTAGATCGTCGAGCCATCGGGCGACGGCTCAACCAGATACAGCAATGTGCCGTCAGGCGCGCGAACCGCCGGTATTTGGCGTTCCCCGGGGCCGACTGGCTCCTGCCACGGCGGGCACTGCAACGCCTCCGCCCGGGCGACGGCCTGCCCGGCGTGGCTTACCCGGAATGCCATGGCGCAGACGGATGGCCCATGGAACTGGAAATGTTCAGCGGCGGCGCTGTCTTGTTCGCTGTTCAGGATCATATTGATCCGGCCCTGGCGAAACAGATCGACAGACTTGGAACGATGCCGGCCGGCGTAATGAAACCCCAGGCCGCGCAGGGTTTCGGCCAACCGCCGGCCGGATTCTTCATCGACCGCGAATTCCAGGAACTCGATGCCGTCGGTTAACGGAGCCGGCGGCAGTTCCGTTGCACCCGACTCGGCTTCGACCAGCAGCAGCGACCGCAAACCGTCGCGCGCCATCAGGCGTGCCGGAGCGGAGCGGAATTCATCGTTGAATATTTCCAGCGACAGCGGGCCGCGGTAGCCGGCGCCGATCAGGTCGCGGACAAACGCGGCGACGGGCAACTGGCCCTGGCCGGGGAAATTGCGGAAATGCCGGCTCCAGGACAGCACATCCATCGAAAACTTCGGTGCATCGGCCAGTTGCGCCAGGAATATCTTGTCCGCCGGCACCACGGAGAGGCCGGCGAGATCGTCGCCAACCGCAAGAGTGTGAAAGCTGTCAACGATCAGGCCCAGCGCCGGGTGACTGGCGGCTTCGACAATCTTCCAGGCGTGACGCCATCGGTTGACGTTGCGACCCCATGCCAAAGCCTCGAACCCCACGCGCAGCCCGCGTTTTTGCGCCCGCTCGGCCATCTCCGCCAAATCGGCCGTGGCGCGGGCATCATCGTCGATCGAGGCTGGCGACACGTTGCTGCACACCAGCAGCAGGTCGGCACCGAGCTGCTGCATGACGTCGAACTTGCGTTCGGCGCGATCCATGTTGCGTGCCCGCTGCGGGTCCGGCATCGCTTCAAAATCGCGAAACGGCTGAAAGCAGGTAATCGACAACCCGAGACTGTCAGCAAGATAGCGGACGTCGCTCGGTGAACCCTCGAACGTCAGCAGATCGTTTTCGAAAATCTCGACCCCGTCGAAGCCGATTGCCGCCGCGGCCTCCATCTTCTCGGCCAGCGTGCCGCTGATGGAGACCGTGGCGATGGATTTCGGCAACGGGGCGATGCTCATGGATGGCTCCTGGATGTCTGACGACGCATTCCGCCCGTCATATTTCCATAAAGACCGTCTCGTTGTCCCCTTGCAGCCGGATGTCCAGGTTCCACGCACCGGAGGCGGTCCGGGTGGCGATCAAGGTGCGGCGGCTGGCTTCGTCCTCGATCATCGACAGGACCGGATCGGTTTCGTTCAGCGGCTCGTCCTGGAAATAAAGGCGTGTGATCAGCGCATTCAGCAAACCACGGGCAAAGATCGATATCGCGATATGCGGCGCCTGCTGGGCGTTGCCCAATCCCGCGACAGGGCCGGGCTTCAACGTGGTGAACCGAAAAGCGCCATTCGCGTCGGTGCGGCAGCGGCCAAAGGCGGGAAAGATGTCCGACGCCGCCGGGCTGGTCTGCCAAATCTCGATCGCCGCATCGGTCACGAGGTTGCCGCCCCCATCATAGACCGTGCCGGTCACTATGATCGTCTCGCCCTCGGCGCCGAACCGCGTCAGGTCGGCCCAGGTGTCGTCTTCGATCAGGTGCCAGTAAGGACCGATCGTCTGGCTCGCGGTAGCAGCCACCATATCACGCCTGCTCGGTTGGCATGGCGTCGCGGCCACGCAGGACAAAGTCGAAACGATAGCCCAACGCCCATTCCGGGGAGGTGATATCGGTGTCGAAGGCGGCAATCAGCCGTTCCCGCGCCGCCGGGTCGGGAACCGCAAGGAAGATGGGGTCCAGCGCCAGCAGCGGGTCACCGGGGAAATACATCTGGGTGACGATGCGCTGGCCAAAGCCGGTGCCGAACAAAGAGTAGTGGATGTGGTTTGGACGCCAGGCATTATGATGATTGCGCCAGGGATAGGCGCCGGGCTTGATGGTGGTGAACTGGTACCAGCCGTCGGCATCCGAAAATACCCGCCCGCCGCCATGGAAATTCGGGTCCATCGGCGCGTCGTGCTGGTCGCCCGGATGATCGTAGCGGCCGGCGGCGTTGGCCTGCCAGATCTCAATCATCGTGTGCGGCACCGGCCGGTTGTTCTCATCGATCACGCGCCCGCGGACGATGATCCGCTCCCCCTGCGCCTGCCTGCCATTTGTCACCGACAGGTCTGGCATCGCGCCGAACCGGGCTGGCGTGAAGCGCGGGCCGGTCGTTTCGGTTATGGTCTGGGGAATCCGCAGCGGAACACGGGTCGGATGCCGTAATTGCGTGCTTCCATAAGATGGCGTGTCGTTCGCCGGTTGGCTGTTCGCCATGATCGGGCGAAACGGCGCTGTTTCCGTCGTCATGCTTCCTCCTGTTCCCGCCTTCGCTTACGGCGTTGACGTGGATTAACCAGTTAGTTACTAACGGTGCTCTCGACGACGGTGCAAGCGAAAAATGTGTTTCGTCTGCCCGCGTCCGGCCGCAGTATTCATCGCTTCGGCAATCCGAAGCAATCGGGGGACCCATGAAAGCCGTGTATCTGCTTGGGCTGATCGGCACCGGCATTCAGGCCTCGTTAACCCCGGCGATGCATATGCAAGAGGCCGAGGCGCTGGGCTTTCGCCATGTGTACCGGCTGATAGATCTGACGGAACTGCGCCTTGGGGTCGAGGCATTGCCAGACCTGCTGACCGCAGCGGAGCGGATGGGGTTCAATGGCCTGAACATCACGCATCCGTGCAAGCAACTGGTGTTGCCGCTGCTGCATGAGCTGTCCGATGACGCAAGGGCGATCGGCGCGGTGAATACGGTGGTGTTTAAGGAGGGCAAGCGGATTGGCCACAATACGGATGCCAGCGGCTTCGCGGCCGCTTTCCGGCGTGGGCTGCCGGATGCCCGGCTGGACAGGGTGGTGCAATTCGGTGCCGGCGGCGCCGGATGTGCCGTCGCCAACGCGGCGCTGGGTCTGGGGGTCGGGTGCCTGACGCTTGTGGATACCGATGCCGCCCGCGCCGCTGACCTTGCCGCCAGCTTGTGCGCCAGGTTCGGGCCGGGCCGGGCCCGCGTATGCGGCGATCTGGCCGAAGCGGTCGGGGCGGCGGATGGGCTGATCAATGCGACCCCGCTGGGAATGGCAAAATATCCCGGGCAGGCCGTGCCCGACACGATGTTGCGGGCCGGCCACTGGGTCAGCGACATCGTCTATTTCCCGCTGGAGACCGCCCTGCTGGCCGGCGCCCGCGCCAAGGGATGCCGCGTGCTGAGCGGCGGCGGAATGGCGGTGTTTCAGGCCGTGGATGCGTTTCGGTTGTTTACCGGCCAATCGCCGTCGGCCGACCGGATGCTGGCGCACTTTGCCCAACTAACCGCGGCATAGCGCTCACGCCTGTCGGGACGTTAGATAGCCGACGATCGTATCCACTATCATCGCCTTATGCCGCTCGCGAAGCTCGGTTTCCAGCAGGTCGCAACCGAATATGGCGCCGAATGTGTGGCGGTTGGACACGCGGTAGAAGCACAGTCCGCTGATCATCAGGTGGATATCGACGGCATCGCATGCCCGGACGAACACCCCTGCCGCGCGCCCGCGCGACAGAATTTCCTCCAGTGTGGCGATGGCGTCGGCGTTGACGTTGCGGATCGTCGCCAGCCGGGTCAGGTAGGCAGCCTGGTGAATATTCTCGATCGCGATGAGGCGCACGAAATCGGGGTGAGCGTCCTCGTATTCGAAGGTGAACTCGATCAAGCGGCGCAGCGCCGCCAACGGGTCCAGTTGCCGCAGTTCCAGTGTGGATTCCGCCGACCGGATGCCCGCATAGGCTTGTTGCAGGACGGCGGAGTAAAGCCCCTCCTTGCTGCCGAAATAGTAGTAGATCATCCGCTTGGTGGTGGCGGTTTTTTCGGCGATCGCGTCCACCCGCGCGCCGCTGAGGCCGTGCTCAACGAATTCCGCGCGCGCGACGGCGAGGATATCGGCGCGCGAGCGTTCCGCATCCGGTTTGCGGTTCCGGGGATCCTTCGGGTCGGGCACGCGTGAAACTTCCTGCTGACCTGGCATGCCGCAGGATAGCACATGTCCTAACCGGTTAGTGAAGGTAGTTATCCAGGCTGCGGGCCGTCGTATCCCTCGATAATCAGCACGTCCCCAGTCGAAGCTGGCATCCGCAGGGCTTTGGCGGCGGCGTATTCTGGGGAATGGTAGCAGGCGACGGCGGTGTCGTAATCCTTGAATTCGATCACCACATTGCGGGACCGGTGGGTTCCCTCCGGTGCCTCTGACCGGCCGCCGCGCACCAGGAACCGCGCGCCGTATTTTGCGAAGGCGGCGGCGTTGGCGGCGACGTAGCCTTTATAGGTTTCCGGGTCGTGTACATCGACGCGGGCGACCCAGTATGCCTTGGGCATGTCTGCTTCCTTTATAAGTGCGGGCGGTCGCCGAGCATGGCGGCCAGTGTCGGCTCCATTGCCTTTGCCATCAGTGCCTGGCCTTGGGCGGACGGATGCAGCGGCGGGTCCGGCGGGGTCAGTCGCGGGTCGAGGAACAGATCCCGGTTCAGCTTCCCGTTGTGCATGAACACCGCCGTCGGATCGAGGTATGTCACAAGCGGGTCGCCCTTGTAGCGGACGGCCAGCGTGGCATCGATCTTGGCCGTGGTTTCGGTAATCCAGGCTGACCGGTCGGAGGGCAGGACGGCGAGCAGAAGGATTTTGGTGGCGGGCAGGCGCCGGTGGAGTTCGCTGATAATGGCGTCGATGCCAAAGACCGTATCTTCTGCCGACCAGTGGACCCTGCCAAGGTTATTGGCGCCGATCAGGACAACCGCGACTTTCGGCGCGATTCCGGTGACTTCTCCATTGCGGATGCGCCATAGCAGGCTTGCGGTCGTGTCGCCCTTGAAGCCGAGGTTCACGGCGTGCCGGTCGCCATAGAAGTGCCGCCAAACCGGGGCGAAGTCCTGCCATTGCGGCGGGCCGGAGCGTTGCCAGTCCTGGGTGATCGAGTCGCCAAGAAAAATCAGTTCCGGTTTCGATGCCGCGAGTTCCCGCAGTTTCGCCTCATGGCGGGTCCGCCACCAGGGCAGGTCCATGCGCGAAATCGGCACGGCGGCCAGGATTGTACGGGTGTCGCCTGCCACCGGATGCAGCAACAATCCGATCATGAATAAAAGAGCCAGCCAACGCCGCATGCAATCCATCCCTTGCCGAGGCCCCGCAATACACCCCGGCAGGGCGTCAGGCCACCAGGTGGCGCCTGTCATCCCGGCCGGCGGACCGGGGGCCGATATCGCGCGGATGGAGCAACGGCAGCAGCAGGCTGACGCCGACCCCCCACATCTGATAGGCAACGAAGGAGCGGACCATGGGCCATGCCTCCCATCCGAATGCGGCTGGGCGACCCATCAGCGGCAGGAACAGGAACCACGCCAATCCGGTTGCACACACGCCGGCCACGGCCGACTTGGCGCACAGCGGCCCCGGTATCCAGGGCAGGGCCATGCCAAGAAGTCCGCCGTAAACCGCCCCCCAGAATGTTATGCTGACGACTAACGGGGCGTGGAATGGCGGCACATGGGCGATGCGAAAGGCTGCCTGCGGGGATAAACCGAGCCAGAAAAAAATTTGCAGCGTCGTTTGATGGAACACCAGTATGGCCAGCGCACCAGCAAGGGCACCTAAAAATACGCGGGTCGAGAGAGCATTCATATTGACCGGCCTCTGACGTGTGCGGTTTATTTGTCGTCCGTGTGGCGGCGACGTCAATCCTGAAGTGCGGCTAACGCATAACATAGTAGGAAGCCGCTCCCTGGCCCCAGTTTCCGCTGGACATGTCGCCGCCCGCCGCCTATATGCGCGCCTCTTTGGAACGCGGGAGACCGTAGCCGCCGTGTGGCGGCAACGGTCGTGTGAACCGCGGTCCCGTGGATAAGGACCAGGGATTACATGGCGAAGAAGATCGTCGGCTACATCAAGCTGCAAATTCCGGCTGGCAAAGCGAATCCGTCCCCCCCGGTGGGTCCGGCGCTTGGTCAGCGCGGCCTTAATATCATGGCGTTCGTGAAGGAATTCAATGCCTTCACGCAGCAAATGGAACCCGGGATGCCGATTCCCGTGGTTATCACCGCCTACGCCGACCGCAGCTTTACCTTCGTCACGAAGACCCCGCCGAACACCTATTTCCTGAAGAAGGCGGCCGGCATCACCAAGGGCAGCCCGACCGTGGGCAAGGGCGCATCGGTTGGCCGCGTGACGACCACGCAGCTTCGCGAAATCGCCGCCATCAAGATGAAGGACCTCAACGCCAACGACATCGAAGGCGCGGTCAGCATGCTGACCGGTTCTGCCCGTTCGATGGGCCTTACTGTGGTGGAGGGCTGATACATGGCCAAGAACAAGCGCCTCGCGGCGGCTCAGAAGGCTGTTGACAGCAGCAAGGCGTATCCGCTCGCGGATGCGATCGCACTGCTCAAGTCCATCTCCAAGGCAAAGTTCGACGAGACCATCGAAATGTCGATGAACCTCGGTATTGATCCGCGCCACGCCGACCAGATGGTTCGTGG
Organism: Pseudomonadota bacterium; assembly: GCA_021807975.1. Classification (GTDB taxonomy): domain Bacteria; phylum Pseudomonadota; class Alphaproteobacteria; order Acetobacterales; family Acetobacteraceae; genus Rhodopila. The sequence continues at coordinate 21,730 of JAKBCJ010000017.1, forward strand.
GCTGACCAGTTTGCCGAACGGCACTGGCAAGACCGTTCGCGTCGGCGTGTTCGCACGCGGCGCAAAGGCGGACGAAGCCCTGGCCGCTGGCGCCGATGTCGTCGGTGCCGAGGATCTGATGGAGAAGGTGCAGGCCGGCGAAATCAACTTCGACCGCTGCATCGCGACGCCCGACATGATGGGCATCGTCGGTCGGCTGGGTAAAATCCTTGGCCCGCGCGGCCTGATGCCCAATCCCCGCCTGGGGACCGTTACGATGGACGTGAAGGGTGCCGTCACGGCGGCGAAGGGCGGTCAGGTCGAATTCCGCGCCGAAAAGGCCGGCATCATTCACGCTGGGATCGGCAAGGTGTCGTTCGACGCCGATAAGCTGCTGGAAAACGCCAGGGCCCTGGCCGACGCGATTGTCAAAGCCAAGCCGACGGGTGCTAAGGGCACGTATGTTCAGAAAGTTTCGGTCAGTTCCACCATGGGGCCCGGCGTTCGGGTCGATGTGAGTTCGCTGACCGCCTGATACGCCGGCCTTTCGGGGCTGGCGGGCAGGGAGGTTTTGGGCCCTTGGGTTTCCCGAGGGTTGGGGCCTCCCGATCCTGTCCTAGACCGCTCGTCTTTTGTCCTGGCATGCCGGGGCAGAATTTAATGGACCCTCGGGTCCGCGCGCGGGAGATGGGGATGCCAATGCTCTTTACGGGCTTTGGTGGTTCCAACGGACAGGCGAACCGGAGTGTGCGGTTTATCCACACGCTCTTTGGGTAACCTGGCCTGTCGTTCCGTAGTGTGCGGGATGGCGGGTCGAACGGAGACGAAACGTGGATCGTACGGAGAAGCGCGAGTTCGTCACCGAGCTTAATCAGGCGCTGGCCGCCACCTCGATGGTCGTTGTGACCCGCAATGCGGGTCTGACGGTTGCCGAAGTGACCGACCTTCGGCGCAAGATGGGGGCTGCGGGGGCAACTTATAAAGTCGCGAAGAACCGGCTGACCAATCTCGCTCTGGATGGGACCCCGT
>JAKBCJ010000344.1 GCA_021807975.1 Pseudomonadota bacterium
GTCATAGGCGCCGAAAACCGTCTCCATGACCGCCGCATAGCCGGCGACTTCCTGTTCGTCGCGCGTGGTGAACGAGCCGATGCGGATGTTGGCCAGCAGCGCTTCGACCTCCCGGTCACTGAGCCGGGCGCCCTCGATGCGGGTCGAGGAGCCGATGCTCTCGATGGTGGCGACGCGGCGCAGCCCGGAAAGTCGCTCCGGTGCGATCCGGCCGATCGCCCGCCAAGCGCCCTTGAACTCGTCGATCTCGGCGATCAGCGACAGGATTTCGGGTGTGATGCGAAGGGTCGAGGTGTCGAGCGGCATATCATTTACTCACCCATTAACACCCAATCTTTATGCGACGGACAAAATTGTTTGTCCACCCATTTCCACCTGATTTCGGACGGGTGAAGCGTAGCGCAGTCAAGCGTATAAGGGGTGGTTCGCACATTGCGACCATCTCATTGATTATATTTATAAAATATTCGCCTTTGCCCCCGCGCGCACATCGCTGGACAATAGCGCACATCGCGAAATCGCCCCATAACTCATTGAAAAACAACGACCGTTTCGAGGCGCACATTGCGCCGTTTTATCTTGCCCTCTACCCGTCCTTCCCTGCGGCCCCGCGTGATCAGGCTGATTGCTCTGTTCATGCTCGCCTTTAAACCCTTGGCATTGATGACGGCAGGCGGGGCGGCGCCATGCACTAGCCTCCCGGCACGACCGAATCAGGATTGAAATTAGGATGCGATCAGGATATATATCGCCATCAACTCCAATGGAGCTTCTTGATGGTCACGACACAGCGACCCAACCCGATGGCCGGCCCCGCTTACGTAATTGCTCTCCGAAATGCGTTGGAGAGTAGAACAACGGAGTACACAACGCCGCCGCGGACTGGAGGAACACAGATTTCAACGCGATTGGATGATTTCGTTTTTAATCATATAGAGGCGATTGTGGAAGAATGCGGTTGGAATCGTGCGGAAGTGTTATATGCGCTTATCCAGCGCGGCCTGTTTGACCTCTACGAATTTGTCTCGCCTCAAATAGTCGACAAGATTGTTCAAAGAATCGTAACGAAAATGGCCCCTCCACAGCCACCTGCACGAGAGGCGGGCGGGTGATCCGACGATTGTTCCAGCGGTGTGCAAATCCAGGAGAGCATATGGCAAGCTTTAAGCGAGAACAGGCGCTGGTGCGGCATCTATTGGCTCGACTAGGCTCGAACGACGCCGCCACTTACGATCCAAACGCGGCCGGCAAGGAAACTGGGGTGGATGTAGCCGTCCGGATCGCGGATGACCGGATTGTTGGCGTCCAGGTGACGGAGGTCGATCCTTACGCCCTGCCCGGCTCCGCCCGCGCCCAAGAGAAGTCGGTCGCGAAGACCGCTCCCGGCAAGCCTTACGGCATGTGGGGGCTGAATGACCCGTCGGTTGTGCTCGACGCGATCGCCAGGGCTATCACACGGAAAGTCGAAATCGCAGCCAAGCACTCGTTTGACGGATACAACGAGGTCTGGCTGCTGCTTTGCGCGGGAATCCCTGAGCACGGCGCGACAGTTTCGACCTTCGTCATGACCCCATGGCTGTCGGCTGAAGATCTCAACTCGGCGACCGATAGTCTTCTGCAAGGGTCCAGATACGACCGCTGCTTCTTGCTCCCCATTCTTGGAGCGGAGCAAGCATTCTATCCATGGAGCAAGCCCTTGCGCTGGGAGAAGCGCGTCAAATTGGACGATATTCGCGACGTTCCGCATGCTGCGTACGTCGATAGCCTGATGAAGGCCGCAGAAGCTGGGGATTGGCGCGAGGTCGATCGGTTGTGTGACGAGGAATGCCGGGAGGTGCTCGCCGAAATGCGCCGGAACCCGTGAACCGCGTGCGGCGGCTTTCGCTATAGGGCTATGGCGTAGACGTAGTGCTCATCATCGTCGGTCGTGGCCCGCCAGCTACCCCCTTTTTCCACTTCCCCGCATGTCCATGAATACCGCGATAATCGACCAAATTCCTGCGAATTGTGTCCAGCGCCGTATTGCCTTGTGTCGGTTCATCTCGCGCGATTTCGTAGCCTGGAATTGCCGGGCTACAGATTGCGGAGGCCGGCATGGCAACCATACATCGGCTCAACCCGGCATGGCTCCGGACACTGACCAAGCCGGGCGCCTATTTCGATGGCGGCGGGCTGTATCTCCGGGTGCGCGGGCCGGGGCAACGCGCCCGGGCGTTCCGTTACATGGTTGCCGGCAAGGCGCACTGGATGGGCCCGGGGCGTGGCTTTCTCAGGCGATAGCGCACCCGGAACCGGTGGAGCAGATCACAGGGCTATGAGATGGATGCTGTGTTCGTCATCGCCGGTTGTGGGCTGCCGCCGATGAGATCGGTGTTGCACCCGGGCTCCGGGTCAGGGGCTGTTGTGGCATAATCCAGTCGCGTGAAGGGAGTCTCCGGCTTCTCATCGTCAATGGCGGGCGTGCGCCCCTTTAACGCTGAAATCGGGCGGGGAGCCCCGGTTTGTCGCCGCCACCCGCGCTTCCGCCGTCCGTGCGAAGATCGCCGGAACAGGCCTGGCCATGACGCATGGACGTGGCGCCGGATGGGCGTGACCATCCTGTTTTAACGCCCATAGGGCCTGCGCCCGTTATGTCGATGCGGGGGCAGCGGCTTCCGCCAAACGATTCGTTTACCTCGCGGCCAGTTCGTGGCCCCAAACGGCCGAGCAGGCACCGCGGGGCTTCAAACCCGCCCGGTCATGCCGGCGAACACCACCGCCAGCCGGTCGCCCAGCCGGCGCGGCATCGCGACCGCTGGCCACCGGTCCAGATCACGCCGGGCGAGCACGGCCGGCAGGATGGATGCGACCGCGGGGCGGGGGATTGGCGCCCGCTGCCCTTCGCCCAGCAGCCGCTTTGCCTCGCTGACCATGTCGGCCAGGACAGCCCGGGCGGCCGGCGACCCCGGATCGTCGATAAAGGCCTCGGGCGACAAACCGTGCCTCAGCAGGGCGTCGCGCGGCAGCAGGCAGGCCCCCTGCCCGGCCAGCACACCGGTTGCCCGCAGCACGCCTGCCGCCCCATAGGCCGCGCCGAACGGACGGGCAGCATCGGGGTCGGGCGCACCTAATGCGGACGCGGCGGCAACGGCCAGCCCGCCGGCCCCGGCCAGCAGCCACGCGCGCCAGTCGGCCAGTGTCTCGAAATCTCCATAAACCTCGGTCTCGCGCGCCTCGATCAGCGGCAGCAGGTGCGCCGGGTTCAGGATGCCGGCGGCGAGGCACGCGGTCAGCGGGGTGGCGACCTCGTGCCGCTTGTCCTCGCCTTCGACTACCTCGCGCCACCATTGCAGCCGGATCAGCGCCAGCGGCGCCTCACTGGCCACTTCCCGGGCGCGGGCGAGTTCGTGGTTGAACGCGTACAGCGCCAGCAGCGCGTCGCGCCGGGCGGGCGGGGCAAACAGGGCCGTCAGGAACCGGTCCGGGTCGTGACGGCGAACCAGATCGGTGACCGGATCGTTCATGACGCGGTGGTGACGCGGTTGCCGGCCGGATGCAAGACCCGCGTGCCGCCGGGAACGGCCCCCCCAGGGTTGACGCCCAACCGGGCTGGCCATAGCTAACACTGCGTTTCCGGCCGCACCCCGCGCCGAACCAACTTGCTGTAACTGGGAGACATACGATGGCTTTCGAACTGCCGACCCTGCCCTATTCCAAGTCCGCCCTCGGCGCCAAAGGCATGTGCGAGGAAACCCTCGACCTGCATCACGGCAAGCACCATCAGGCCTATGTCACCGCGCTGAACGGCTTTGTGGAGAAAGACCCCGCGTTGCAGGGCAAGTCCCTGGACGAAATCGTGAAGTCCACCGCCGCCGCCGGCGGGCCGGTGTTCAACAATGCCGGCCAGCATTGGAACCACATCGTATTCTGGAACTGCATGAGCCCGAACGGCGGCAAGATTCCGTCCAAGCTGGAAGCCAAGATCAACGCCGATCTGGGCAGCGTCGCCGCCTTCAAGGACGCGTTCAAGGCGGCCGGCGTCAGCCAGTTCGGCTCCGGCTGGGCGTGGCTGGTTCTGGGCACCGACGGCAAGCTGAAGGTGACCAAGACCGCGAATGGCTCTAACCCGCTCGCCACCGGCGAGGGCAAGGTGCTGCTGGGCTGCGACGTGTGGGAACACGCCTACTACCTCGACTTCCGCAATGTCCGTCCGAACTACCTGCAAAACTGGCTGGATAACCTGGCCAACTACGAATACGCTGAAGCCCAGCTCTAACCGCCGCCGGCCGTGCCGTGGTTCGGGTCCGCCCGGCCACGGCATCGCGTGCGCTGCAATATGACGATTGTCTATAAATTCGATTGCCTTCGCCCCCAAATCGGCCGACGCTGAACCGGCAATGACCTGCCGCCAATGCAGGCTTGGCTTGGGGAGAATACATCCATGTCAGCGACAACAGTATCCAGCGGTCTGACCGACGCGGAACACAGCAAGCAGTTACGCAAGGCTGTCATCGCCGCGACTGTCGGCACCACCATCGAGTGGTACGATTTCTTCATCTACGGCACCGCCGCCGGGCTGGTGTTTCCGAAGCTGTTCTTCCCCAACTCCGACCCGTTGGTTGGAACCCTGGCGGCGTTCAGCACCTATTTCATCGGTTTCGTCGGCCGCCCGATCGGCGCGGCCATTTTCGGCCATTACGGTGACCGTATCGGCCGCAAAGCCACGTTGATCACCACGCTGCTGCTGATGGGCATCGCGACGTTCCTGGTGGCGGTGGTGCCAGGCTACAATTCGATCGGCATCTGGGGCGCGGTCATCCTGACGGTGCTGCGCACGTTGCAGGGCATCGGCGTTGGCGGCGAATGGGGCGGGTCCGTCCTGATCGCGATGGAATGGTCCAAGGGCCACGGAAATCGCGGCCTTGTCGCCTCGTGGCCGCAATTCGGCGTGCCGTGCGGCATATTCCTGTCGAATGCGGCGATGCTGGCTTTCAGCGCATGGTCCGGGGCCGACTTCATCGGCTGGGGCTGGCGGGTGCCGTTCCTTCTGAGTATCGTGCTGGTCGGCATCGGCCTGTGGATCCGCGTCGGGATTCTTGAAACCCCGGTTTTCAAGCAACTCGTGCAGGACAACAAAATCGAAAAGGCGCCGATCCTTGAAGTGGTCAGGAAGCAGCCGAAGCAAATCATCCTGTCCGCGCTGATCCGCATGGCCGAACAGGCGCCGTTCTATATTTTCACCGCCTTCATCTTCGCCTATGGCACCGGCACACTGCATATGTCGCGCGAACTGGTGCTGTCGTCGGTACTGGCGGCTTCGCTGCTGTCCTTCATCAGCATCCCGCTGTCGGGACACCTGTCTGATAAGATCGGCCGCCGGAAGATGTACCTGATCGGCGCCGCCGTGA
>JAKBCJ010000345.1 GCA_021807975.1 Pseudomonadota bacterium
CACGCTCAGCGACAGCGGATATATCCGAACCCGCCGGCAATCGCTGCTCGGCGGTTCCACCACGATCAGCTTGGCCGGGTCGATCGCCAGGATCGCGTTGCCAACACGCTCATACATCGCCCTGATGTCGCGATCGCCGCCGCCGCCCCAGATGCTCATATGCGGGTAGTCCAGCGGTTCGTTACGCAGATCGTAGGCGATCACGGTTGCATTGCCGGCGTAATGACGGGCGACTTCCCGCCAATCCGCCAGGAATTTGGCGTCGGTGACGGTTCCCTTGTTGCCGCCGCCATCGGTGCCGTCGGACGCGCCGCCAACATCGTACCACAACCCGTTCGCTTGCTGCGCGCCCCAGTTGTCCCGATCGCCATGCCCCGGCTCATTGGTATGGTTATCCAGCACCAGCCGCAGCCCCGCCTTCGCCGCCGCGGCCACCACCCGGTCGATCATCCGCAAATCCGCCTGCATCGTGGCATTGACCCAGGAAAACCGGATACAGTTGAAGCCGTCCCGAACCATCATGGCGGTCTGGCGATCCAGCGAGATACCCTCGTTCACCTGGTTCCAGCCGACGCACGCCAGGCGTACCGGATGCCCGGCGCGATCGACGATCTGCGCGCCATCGGTTCCCAGCGCACCCGCCGGCAAAACCGCCGCCGATGCGGGAAGCGCCAACGCCAGCAGAATAAGACCCGGGATCGGCAGAATAACGTTTTTCATGGCCAGAACGATGCCCGATTACGCCTGAACAGTGTCGTCAATTGATCGTGCGGCCGAACCATTGACCCCGCGCCGAGCCTGTTCCAGCTTCGGCGGATCAAAAGGGGGAAATTCATCGCATGGCCGACTATACCGTTGCCGATCTCGTCGCCGAGTTCCTCGCCGCCTGCGGTGTCACCAATGTCTTCGGCATCGCGTCCGTTCACAACATCCCGATGCTGGACGCGATCGGCCGGCGCAACACCATCCGCTTCATGATGGCTCGTGGCGAGCTTGGGGGCACCCACATGGCCGACGGTTACGCCCGGGTGAACCAGGGACTGGGCGTGATCTTCTCCTCCACCGGCCCCGGCGCCGCCAACACCATCGGCGGCCTCATCGAGGCTCGGTTTGCCGGCTCCCCGGTTCTGCACATCACCGGTCAGACCTCGACCAAATTCGTTGATCGCGGCATGGGCTCCGTCCACGACGCCTTCGACCAGTTGGGCATGATGGCGTCGGTCGGCAAAGCCGCCTACCGCATCCGCTCCGCTGAAAGTGCGCTTGGCACGCTGACCCAAGCGGCCACGCTGGCACTGTCGGCACCGATGGGACCGGTCAGCGTAGAGGTGCCGATCGATCTGCAGCGCGCGCCCATTCCGCGCCCGGCGATGCTGGACAATTTCGTCCTGCCGCTGCCGCCGCCGCGCCTGCCCACCGAGGTCGAACTGGACGAACTGGCGGACCGCGTGCTGGCAGCGAAACGGCCGATGCTGTGGCTGGGCAATGGCGCCAAGAAGGCGGGCGGCGCGGCGGCCAAATTGCTGGACATGGGCTTCGGCATGGTCACCAGCTTCAACGGACGGGCGACGGTGCCGGAAGATCATCCGCGCAACATGGGCGGGCTGACTGGCATCGGCATGCCGGTGATCGAGGCGTTCTACAAAACCGTCGATCTCTGCCTGGTGGTCGGTTGCCGGATCCGCGGCCATGAAACCAACGATTTCCGCGTCGGTCTGCCCGCCAATCTGATCCAGATTGACTCCGATCCGATGGCCAACGGCCGCACCTATCCGAACCAGTATTTCGTTTGCGGCGATGCCAACGCCACGCTGGACGCCCTGGTCCGCCGGATCGAGGGCAAGATGAAGATCGCATCCGGCTATCCGCAAGAGTTCGAGGAACTGAAGCGCAACGCCCAGCGAATTTTCATCGAAACCCTCGGCTCCTACGGCACTTTCAGCGCGCAGCTTCGCAAGGTCATGCCCCGGGACGCGATTTGGGCGCGCGACGTTACCCAGAACAACACCACCTGGGGCAACCGCGTGTTCCCGCTGAACGCCCCGAACCAGAACGTCTATCCGGTCGGCGCCGGCATCGGTCAGGGCCTGTGCCTGGGGATCGGCGCCGCCGCCGCGGCCGGCGACCGCAAGACGGTTGTCATGACAGGGGACGGCGGATTTTTCCTCAATGTCGGCGAGCTGTGGACCGCCGTGCAGGAGAATCTGGACATGACCGTGATCGTTATGAACGACCGCGGTTACGGCGTGATCAAGCGCATCCAGGACGCCACCTCCGGAGGCCGGCGCTTCTACGCGGACCTGGAAAGCCCGGACATCGAAAAACTGTGCGGCCTGTCTGACATTCCCTATTTCCGCTGCTCGGCTGCCGATACGTTTGGCGATACAGTCGCCAGGGCACTGGCAATCAAGGGGCTGACGATGGTGGAAGTCGATATGCACGCAGTGGGTGAATTTCCGCCTTATTACCCGTTCAATCAGAAGCCGGCCGGCTGATCCGGATGAAGCACCTCTGATCCATCCACGAGGACTTCGTCCCTGGTCATCCGGGCCCGGGCCCTAACAGGCGCCGGCGTTCGGTGCCCCTCGTTAGACGTCGAAGCCGCTGTTGGCCGGGGTGGTTGCTTGGAAGGGCGCGAAGGGCCGCTGAGGGCCGCGAAGGCTGCCGCATTCCAACTTCGCGGCTCTTCCCGCTCTTCCAAGCAAAATGAAGGTAGAATGACCAGCCGCGCCGGCGGTGCCGGCGCACGATCGTCTCACGGCGCCGACGCCAAAAAAGTCGGAGAACACCAAGCCATTGGCAGGCCCAGAGCCAACCTGAACACCGAAATCCATGTGTTGGTGGACGCGCCCGGGAATCCCTCGCGGATCGTCCTGACCGCCGGACAGGTCCACGACCTCGCCGAAGCAGACGCAATTGCACCCGGGACGGAGACGGAAGCCTTGCCGGCGGACAAGCGGGTGGGCGAAACGCTTCAGGCGGCGGGAAAAATCGCCGCTATTCCGCCGAAAAGAACCGGAAGACCGCCAGAAACAGTCTGGCCGCGATCCACTTGGTCGCCACACTCTGTTGGCTCAATTCACCACATGTCCTAATCGAAAAATTCCAGCAACCGCCCCAACAACGCCTCCGGCTGCTCCTCCGGCATCCAGTGCCCGCAGTTCTCGATCACCCCGCCGCGCACATCCAGCGCCAGCCGGCGCAGCGATTCGACAACCTCCATCCGGCGTCCCCAGGACCGGTCCCCGCCCAGCGCCAGCACCGGCATTGGCAGCTTGAACCCCGCCGCGACCTTCGCCGCATTATCCGCGATATCCGCCGGTATCGCCCGATAATACGAAAACCCCGCCCGCAGCGCGCCCGGCTGCCGATACGTGCGCAGGTACTCGGCGATCTCTCCGTCATCCAGCGGCCGAGCGCCGTAGTTCCGGTAGAACCAGCCGAAGTAAATCTCTTCCCGCCCGGCGATCAGGGCTTCAGGCAAATCCAGCGTCTGATGGAACGCGTGGTGCCATCGGCGGCCGCCCTGGCTGATGTTCGGGCTGCCATCGCCGGGAATGGTCACATCCAGGATCGCCAGTTTCCGCACCGCCTCGGGATGCGCCGAGGCGACGGCATAGGCCGTTGGGCCGCCCCAGTCGTGCCCCACCAGATGGAACGCCGACAGCCCCAGCACGTCATGCACCAGCCGCCAGATATCGCCGCCGATGGTCTTCTTGTCATAACCGCCAGCCGGCCGCGATGAATCGCCCAGACCGCGCAGGTCCGGCGCAATGACCTGGAATCGCTCCGCCAGACCGGGGATAATGTGCCGCCACTCATACCAGCTCTGCGGCCAGCCATGCAGCAGCACCACCGGAAACCCGCTGCCGGCCGTCACGTAATGCAGCCGCACGTCCCCCAGATCGGCATGATGGTGTTGCATCGACCCGTCTCCCTTCCCCATCGCGTTCTTCCCCCTTAGCATGGCGCGACTTCGAAACGGGGGAAACCATGCATTGGACAGATCGCCGCGAACGCTACCGCGCCACCATCGCGGGCGGCGCCTGCATTCATCCGGGATCGGTCCATGACGCTATCTCCGCCCGCATCGCCGAGGAAATCGGCTTTGAGATCGGTATGTTTGCCGGCTCCATCGCCTCCTTCACGGTTCTGGGCGCCCCCGACCTGATCGTACTGACGCTGACCGAGTTCGCCGCCCAGGCCTACCGCATTAACCGGGCGGGCAAGCTGCCGCTGATGGTCGATGCGGATCATGGGTACGGCAACGCACTGAACGTCATGCGCACGGTGCAGGAACTGGAAACCGCCGGCGTCGCGGCGCTGATGGTCGAGGACACGCTGCTGCCCCGCACCTTCGGCGAAAAGAAGCCCACGGTCATTTCCCTGGAGGAAGGCGTCGGCAAGATGAAGGCCGCTCTGGCCGCCCGCGAGGATAAGGCGCTGACCATCATCGGCCGCACCAGTTCGCCGTCGATCACCGGCCTCGCCGACGGGATCAGGCGCCTGAAAGCCTATGAGGCAACCGGCGTGGACGCGCTGTTCATCGCTGGCGGCCTGACCCGATCCGACCTGGACGCGATCGCCGCCGAGGTTAGAATTCCGCTGATGCTGGGCGGCATCTCCGGCGACCTGCAGGACAAGGACTATCTCGCCAGCCGCGGCGTGCGCGTCGCGTTACAGGGGCACCAGCCGTTCTCCGCCGCCGTCAAGGCCATCTACGATACGCTGAAAGCCTTGCGTGAGGGCACCAAGCCGTCCGCCCTGACCGGCATCGCCTCCTCGGAGATGATGGCCCGCGTAACGCGCGAGGGCGACTACAAAACCTGGACCGAGAAGTTCCTGGGCTGATGACCGGTCTGTTTCCCAAGGACGGCCGCCATGACGGCGCCGTTCCCGTCTGTCGCTGGGTGAACGTCCCAATCCGTCATGGCGGGCAAAGGCCCGGCATCCACGCCTTGACCACCACAGACCGCGTCAGCCACCACTCGTTCATCATGCAGCCATCGGTATGACCATCCTTTCCGGCACCGCCCGCCTGGCCGGCATCACCGGCTGGCCTGTCAGCCACTCCCGCTCCCCGCGCCTGCACGGGTTCTGGCTGGAACGTTACGGTATCGACGGCGCCTATCTGCCGCTGCCGATCGACCCCGCCCACTTCCCCGCCGCGGTCAGGGGCCTGATGCTGTCGGGGTTTCGCGGCATCAACGTCACCATCCCGCACAAGGTCGCCGCCTTCGCGATCTGCGACACCGTCGATGAGTCCGCCCGCCGCGCCGGCGCCGTCAACACACTGGTGTTCGACAACGGACGAATAACCGGCAGCAACACCGATGGCTGGGGCTTCCTGGAAAACCTGCGCGCCCAA
>JAKBCJ010000346.1 GCA_021807975.1 Pseudomonadota bacterium
GATGACGCGGCGGACTTCGCGCATCACCTCGGGGCCGATGCCGTCACCGGGCAGTATCAGCAGTTTCTTGTTGGCGGGCATCGGTGGAAATCCTTATGCGGCGGTGGTGGAGGGCATCCAGGACTGGTTCTGACGCTGCCGCGCCTCGAACCCGTCAATCGACTTGTCGTGCTGCAGGGTCTGCCCGATATCGTCCAGCCCGTTCAGCAGCGAGTGTTTGCGGAACGGATCGATGTCGAACGCGATCTCCTCGCCGTTCGGACGAACCACAACCTGACGGGCGAGATCGACGGTCACCCGGGCGTTGCCGCCCAGCTTCGAATCGTCGATCAGTTGGTCGCACACCGCACGCGGCAGGCGGATCGGCAGGATGCCGTTCTTGAAGCTGTTATTGTAGAAAATATCGGCGAAATCCGGCGCGATGATGCAGCGGATGCCGAAATCCAGCAGCGCCCAGGGCGCATGCTCGCGTGAGGAGCCGCATCCGAAATTCTCATGCGCGATGATGATTTCGGCTTTGCGGTATGGTTCCTGGTTCAGCACGAAATCGGGGTTTTCCGACCCGTCCTTGTTGAACCGCATCGGATCGAACAGATGGATGCCGAGGCCGGAGCGCTTGATGGTTTTCAGGAAGCGCGCCGGGATGATCTTGTCGGTGTCGATGTTCTGCATCGGCATCGGCGCCGCGATGGCGGTAAGCGTGGTGAAGGGTTCCATGCGTGTGTTCCCGTTATGTTTGACCATTTTCGCGCGACACGACATCGTTCACCGGAACGATACCCGGGCCTGGCTCGATGCACCCCAGTCGCACTAACTCCCGGACAAAAGCCGCCCGAAGACTATCGCGCTCTGCATCGGGCAACCAATTCGCCATATTATAAAACAGCACCCTGTTAACGCGTGTTCGCTGTTCATCCCAAGGCAAGGAGGTAGCATTACGCGCCTCCTCCAGAAGCGACGTTAGGCGGGGACGGGTCATCTTCTCCATGCTCGCCGGATCGAGCGCTGGCGCTTTGTTAATATCGGCCGTAGTGGCGAAAAGGTCAGGCTGTCGTTTCAATCTCGACCTCCGTGTCAAAAAGTGCAGCGCGGGCGCGCGTTCCAGGCGTTGGGCGCGGCATGCCCAGGTCAGTCCGCGTAAGTGGCACCGCTACCGCCCTGTCCAGCACCGAATCCGCTAGATCGAACAGATGGTAAAGCTCGGTCACCCGCCAAGCCAGATCCAGTGTCGCGCGTAACAGCACCGCATCTAACGCCTCGCCATTGCGTGCTGCCAGCCATCTGTAAAGTACTTTGTATCCGCTGACCTCCAGATTCCAGGCGCGTTCCGAAATGCCTGCCAGGCGCAGGGAACCGTCACTTTGTAACAAAATAGACCCGGCGCCAGCGCCATCAGCGAGGAACGCCCGGGCGGGGGTGGGAACGTCCAGAATGACGCCTGAAGCCGTGCCGATGAGCTTGGCCTGACGATAGTCCGGCGATGGGGGCTCCGACATGCATTGTATCCGGCGAATCGCTGCACCAACGGCGGCCGCTTCGGTGAAAACTTCCGGCGATGCAGGAAATGGGACGTGCGGAAAGTCATCTTCCAGATCAGCCGCAAAACGGGTTGTATAGGTAGTGCCCGACAGCAGAGCCAGGATTGCGTCGAAGATATCTTGCGGTGCGGGTGACACGCCATAGACCGCGGAAAGGCCCGCGACCAACATTGGATGCAAGAAACTTGCATTCGCCCCGCCCGCGTGACGTCGCAGCGGGAACACCCAACCGCCATAGGCTCCACGAAACGAGTGTTGATCCGGCTTAGAGCCATGACACCAGACCGACGGACCTCGACCCGCACCGTCTTCGGGCGCAATCAGGCAAATATTGTCGGCGCCCCAGGCTGCTTGCAAGTCAGGTTTCGGGAAATCGATATATTCCCGGCGATTGTACAACCAACGCCTATCCAACGGTCGATAGGATATCGATTCGATGGCATCAGGACTGAACGGAACCAAAAGCGCTGGCCCCACCTTTCGGTCCCTCGTCTCCCTGAACATTATTGCGGCTTGCTCGGGGGAGCCCCGAAGCAGGGAACGTATGCGGTCCTCTAGTGCGAGGCGCGTCGGCGCATAGGAAAAATCGTCTCGGTACGTAACAATCCCGTTCGAACGAAAAACCAGAAGTTCATCCAACGCCGGCCATTCCTGTTCGGCGAAGCCTAACGGCTTCAACCGATCCATTCCGACCCCCGGTAAAGATCGGAATGGGATTGAGTTCCGATCAGCCGACCACGCTCGCAGCAGCGCAAATTTATCAGATCTCCGGAACGCGCCGGACGACCAGCAATCGGCATACCGAACCTCAGCGGATTGGACATCTGCATGGCGTCCCTTCGCCCAGGCCGTCGTGATACATATCCCGGTTTCTATATCGAATACATTCTCGTCGGCACTGATGCCGGCCGGACGAGTCCCGCGATTATCCCCGCGCAGATCAATGATCTCGATGACATCGAACCGTTCTCTTAACATCTGACGCAGACCGCCGAATGCACGCCCGGCCAGGAAACCACGATTAGTGACAAAGGACACCACACCATGGCCGGCAGCGCCCGGCGCCTCGAACAAACGCCACAAAGCCCAGCGCCAAAATGCCACGTACAAATCTGGAAACGGTGAGAGCGACCTGCCGAATCCCGCTTCCCGAACCGGACGCTTAAAATCGTCCCATAGTTCGTTCATCCATGGCCCGACCAATGTCTCGACTTCCCCTTGTCTGAGACGACGGTAAGGCGGATTGCCGAAGATCGCCAAAATCGGACGGCCGGATTTGACGGCGTCCGCCGCTCGGCGTTCGTCCTCAATCGGTGCCCCGATAAAGTCCAGACGATTCGGAACGAGCGCCTGGTCAGCCGAGGGCGACAAGGTATCGGTCAGAAATATCGGCAGTCGGGTGAGCGGGATGACATGATGCGAGGTAATCTCACGCAGCATCCGATAGTGCGCAATCGTATATGGGCCAACAAGCAGTTCGAAAGCAAATAAGCGCTGAGACAGCGCCAAGACTTCGGCTGGAACCATACCCTCGCCGTAACGTGCCTCAGCCAACGCTGCGACAGCGTGGACGGTTGCTACCGGAAAGGTCCCGGTACCGCAGGCCGGATCGAGAAGCACAACCTCGTGATCGAGAAGGCCATCGCTTCCTAGTCCATCGCGCAGCGCCGCATCCGTTGACGCGATAATGTAATTGACCACATCGACAGGCGTAAAAAACACGCCGTATTGCATACGCGCATTTTCATCGAATACAGCGAGGAAGTCCTCGTAGAAATAAAGTATTGGGTCGTAACCTCGGCGGGTAACCAGCATTTCCGGCGCGAAGCTGTTCACGGTGTCTCGGATCACGTCGAATCCAACACCTAGGGTATCGAGTACCTGATCGAGTGTCAGAGCCTGTAGTGTCGCTCGCAGCAAGGGATACGTACCCTCGGAAAGCTGGCGAAACGCGTCCTGATCGACCTCGCGTCCGCTAGACTCACGAGCTAGCAGAAGACCGAACGCCAATGTTTGGGCAAATGCGTTTGCAAACAGTTCATCCTCATTCGACGTATCGTATCCACCGGCTGCGGCATGTGCGAACAATGTATCCCGAAACACGTCGCGAACGGCGTCCAGCGCAGGCGGCGCCCCTTCAGCACACTGGTCGGCTACGATACGGCGCAGCAGCCTGGCTGCATGCGCCAGCGATTGGGCGAAGTCTTTTGCGTTCCGCACGGGCGCGGGCTGCGCCATCGCAAGGACATCGAGAATATTGAGAAATCCCGTAACGTCCTGCCGCTTGATCGATCGTTCTGCTGCGGCGTCGGATGTCGCGGGGTCCAGCACGATGGCGGCCAAAAGTATCGCCTGCGCCTGTTGCTCATGCCGCCTGTATAGATGGATCGTATGGAAATTGCAGAACCCCCAGAGAGGCAACTCTCGAAACCGTCGAAATTGGTTCGCGTCGTGGCCCCGCAAGCGCCGCGGGTCCAGCGACTTCGAAGGCTCCTTTAACTCGATGAACGCCCGCGCCGGTTGGGCTGGTTGCGCAAATGCAAGATCCGGCCTCCCGATACCGGTCCTGCGATATTCGGGCAATACCCGGGGAGGATGACCCATTCGCTGTTGCAACAATGTTTCAATCAACGATTGAAACCGCGGTGCCAGCAGCAACTCCAGGCCCGTACCATCGCCCGCGACCGAAGGATTTGCTCGCCGGTCGAGCCGCACTGCCCTTGCGAAGGCGATCAGAGCGTCGGTCGTGGCTTGGTCGGCCATTAGCTATGCGTCCGCCGCCCGGATTCCAATCTCACACCAATTGCCGCACGTCGGTCAGCCGGCCGGTTACCGCGGCGGCGGCGGCCATCGCCGGGGACAGCAGGTGCGTCCGGCCGCCCGGACCCTGCCTGCCCTCGAAATTGCGGTTCGACGTGCTGGCGCAACGCTGCCCCGGAGTCAGTTTGTCCGGGTTCATGCCCAGGCACATCGAACAGCACGGATCGCGCCACTCGAAGCCTGCCTCCAGCAGAATCCGGTCCAGGCCTTCCTGCTCCGCCTGGAACTTCACCAAGCCGGAGCCCGGCACCACCATCGCCTGCACCCCCGCCGCCACATGCCGCCCCTTCGCCACGGCCGCGGCCGCTCGGATATCCTCGATCCGCCCGTTGGTGCAGGACCCGATGAACACCACGTCGATCACCAGGTCCTGCATCGCCTGACCCGGCGTTAGCGCCATGTAGTCCACCATCCGCTGCAACTGCGCGCGCTTGGCCTCGTCGGTTTCGTCCGCCGGGTTCGGCACCACGCCGGTCACCGGCACCACCTGCCCGGGAGTCGTCCCCCAGGTCACCATCGGCGCGATCTCCGCCGTCGTCAGCCGCACGATCGTATCGTAATGCGCACCCGCGTCGCTGGGCAGCGTCTTCCAATACGCCACCGCCTGCTCGAACGCCTCGCCCTTCGGCGCGAAGTCGCGCCCGCGCAGATAGTCGAACGTGGTCTGGTCCGGCGCGATCAACCCCGCCTTGGCACCGGCTTCGATCGACATGTTGCTGACCGTGCAGCGCCCGGCGATATCCAGCGCGCGAATGGTGTCGCCGGTATATTCGATGACATGCCCGTTGCCGCCGGCGGTGGTGATCTTGCCGATGATCGCCAGCACGATGTCCTTCGCCGAACAGCCGAAGCCCAGCGTGCCGGACACGTCGATCTGCATGTTCTTCGCCGGGTTCTGCAGCAGGGTCTGGGTGGCCATCACATGCTCCACCTCCGACGTGCCGATGCCGAACGCCAGCGCACCCAGCGCGCCGTGGGTCGAGGTATGGC
>JAKBCJ010000347.1 GCA_021807975.1 Pseudomonadota bacterium
CGCCCCCAGCCCGGTGTGGCAGACGCTGGCGGGCCAGCCGACCGACGACTCGGAACTGGGTTTGACGTTGGCGCGCAGCCTGGTGGAAACCGGCGACTACGATGCCGATAAAGCCGCCGCCGCCTATGGAAGGTGGTATACCAGCGACCCATTCGACTGCGGCCACACCACCGCACTGGCCTTCGGGGCAGCAGCCTCCGCCGTCACCAACCCCGCTCGGGTCGCCCGAGCGAAGGCCGACCGGGCGAGCCAGGGCAACGGATCGATGATGCGGATCGCCCCGATCGGCGTCTGGGCGCGCGATCCGAACGAAGCCGCCCGGGTGGCCGGCGAGGACTCGGCCCTGTCGCATCCGCATCCGGTCTGCCGAACCGCGTGCGCTGCTTATGCCGGGGCGATTGCGGCGGGTTTGGCCGGCGCTGACCGGCGCGGCATGATGGATACCGCGCTGCGTATTGCCGATGCGGCGGGGGCGGACGCCGCGCCGGTTCTGGCCGTTCTGCGCAAGGCGCGGGCCGGTGTTGCCCCGACGGAGTTCCAGCACCAGATGGGCTGGGTGCTGATCGCCTTGCAAAACGCATTCTTCCATCTTGCCGCGGGGACCGCCGTCGAACCGGCGTTGATCTGGACGGTGGCCCAAGGCGGCGACAGTGATACCAATGGCGCCATCGCCGGCGCCCTGCTGGGTGCGGCGGACGGACGGGCCTCGCTGCCCGTGCGCTGGATCATGCCGGTGTTAACGTGCCGTCCCGACCCCGGTCTGCATCCGGCGCGGCCCAGACCCGAGGTTTACTGGCCGGACGACCTGCTCGACCTGACCGAGGCTTTGCTGCTAAGGCGCACACCGTCATGATCCAAATCGATTACGCCAAACTGGCCGCGACGCCGGTTTCCAACGATCCGTTCCCGCATGTCGTGGTGCCGGGGTTCGTGCCGCCTGCCAGCCTGGACAAGGTGCTGGCCGGTCTGCCGCCGCTGGGCAAGCGTGGGTCATTCCCGATCGATTCGGTGAAGCTGGGCCCCGATGCCAAGGCACTGATGGACGCCATGGAAGGCCCCGAACTGCGCGCCGCGATCGAACGGCTGTTCGGCCTGGACCTGCACGATGCACCGACCATGGTGACGCTACGCGGCTGGACCAGCGAACGGGACGGGCGGATTCACTGCGACTCGCTGGCCAAACGGGTAACGGTGCTGCTGTACCTGAACCGCGAAACCGACGCCTGGAGCCGGCGGGATGGCTGCCTGCGCCTGCTGCGCGGGCCGAAAGACCTGGAGGATTTCGCCGTCGAAGTGCCGCCGGTCAACGGAACGCTGCTGATTTTCCCCAACGGACCGACAACGTGGCACGGGCACAGACAATTCGTCGGTCAACGCTACAGCGTACAGTTGAATTACATGACAACGGATGACAAGGCGCGCAGCGAGCTGCGGCGGCACCGGATTTCGGCGTTCGTGAAGCGGCTGACGCGGGCAGCTTAGGCGGCGGGTCAAGCGCATCCAGGTTGCCAGCAAAATGACACTCCGCTGACCCCAACCAGGGGGCGGGCGTGCCGACCTATCGGGACTTAGTGTCTGACTGAAAATTAAAGCGTGTGATTTGAGCAGGTTGTGATTCTCTGCGTGTTGCGAGCACTGCGGGGAATCCAATGACCCGGGCCGAAATCACACGCGCACAGCATGACCGGAGCGGGCTGCGTTATGCAAGCGATGTCACCGACGAAGAATCGGCGATCGTCGGGCCTTTCGTCGAATGTTCGAACAGCGTCGGCCGGCATCATCGACAGTCAGTTCGTCAAAGCCACGGAAAGCGGCGGACCACGAGGCTGCGACGCGGCGAAGAAAATCAAAGGGCGCAAGCCCGACATCGTCACCGATACGGTGGACAGCGCCCCGCATGCGATCGTGCACACGGCCGACATTCGGGATCGGGATGGCGGCCATGGCGGCGAGAACCCGGGGGCTGCCATCGCGCATACCGACGGGCTCGTGCTCGAAATCGTCAAACGCTCCGACGCCGCGACTGGGTTCGTGGTGCTGCCAAAGCGCTGGGTCGTGGAGCGGACGTTTGTCTGCCCGGGCCGGTGCCGCCGCCCCGCCAAAGACTGGGACGCCTCAATCGCCTCGTCCGAGGCGTGGCTATTCGTTGCTTTTTCGCAACGTGTGGCCCGCGCCATTGCACCAGCCTGAAATGGGCGGGAGCAATTACGAGCCAGACTCTCAAATAAGTTGACGACAGATACTGTCCGGCATCACTCTCCAGGCCGGGGAATGTCGGGCGACAGGAGCTACCAGGAATGTCCCTTTTTGGAAGGCCTAGACAGGAGAAGACCCTGCGAGCCGAAGCCATTGAGCCGACACGTCGTCAACTGCTGTCCTGGGGGTGCGCATGTTGCGCCGCCGCCGCGTTGCCTGTCAGCGCGCGAGCCGCTCAATCCCCCGCTGTGCAACAGCATCTGCTGGCCGCCCGCCAGGCCGCCGGCTCGGATCTGCTGGCCTATCTGAAGCTAGGCGAGGTCGCGGCACCACCCGCAAAGCCTACGGGTCTGTCAATCGACGAACTGATGGCCTTGCCCGCGCCACCACCCGGCCGCGTTTTCGATAATCTGTATTTCGTCGGCAGCAAGTGGGTCAGCACCTGGGCGATTACCACAAGCGATGGCATCATCCTGATCGACGCCATGGATAATGACGAGGAAGCACAACGCATCGTCGATGGCGGGATGCAGAAACTGGGTCTGGATCCAAGGCGCATCAAGCTGATTGTAGTTACGCACGGTCATGGCGACCATTATGGAGGCTGCGGCTACCTGACTCAGCGTTATGGTGCTCGCGTGGTCATGAGCGATGCGGACTGGACGATGATGGAAACCAAGCTGGAATTCGACCGTCCAGACTGGGGCCGTCCGCCGAAGCGCGACCTCTCGGTTAACGACGGCGGGACGGTGAAGTTGGGTAACACCTCACTGGATGTCATCATTACGCCCGGTCACACGATGGGGACCATCACGTTGCTGTTCGATGTGGCCGAGGGAGCAACCAAGCACCGTGCTATGCTGTGGGGCGGTACCGCCTTTAACTTCGGCCGCCAGCCCAACCGGGTTGAGCGCCTGCAGGCCTATATTGACGCGACGGGCAGGGCGAAAGAAATTGCAACGCGCCAGGGCGTGGATGTCTTCATCTCCAACCACAACGGCTATGACGAGGCCGTCGAGAAGATTCAAAAACTGAAGGCGGGCGGTCCGAATCCGTTCGTTATCGGCGAAGACGCGACGCAGCGGGCGCTCACTGTCATGCAGGAGTGCGCACTGGCCACGATGGCGGTCTGGTCGGCCTGAACTTTCGCGCCTATACCCATTTACTGTTGATTTCCGTTGAGATCTGACCCGGCAAGCAAGGTCTCGATAGGCCGGTAAGCGGCCGATCTTGATCTGGTAGTCCATGGACCGAACCTCGCGCTCGGCGGGCTCGGCCTTCAGCAGTTGGGAGAGGATGGGGATCGCCGCCTGGAAGGCCGAGCCTCTTGCTGGACCAGTTCATCGACCGCCTGCGCCCCACGGGCATGAGAGCCTCGACTTCCTGCGCCAGACATCGGCGATGGTCCCGGGTTCGCTGCCGTGAGCGGTCTGCTTCCAAAATTCCTGGCAGTGCTACTCCAGCCAATCGTTCAGCGCATCCAACAGGCTGCTGAAAAAGGGTGAAACGAACCGCCAGACTACCATATATAGTGGAAATTCGGTGATCTATCCTTACATTTGGTGTTATAATTTATCGCTGCGCTTGACGGATGTCACTGGCCTCTCGTCGGCATGGCGGGCGCAGGCGTCGAAGGCTGGCCTGCGCCCGCCATGACGTTTTCCGATGGCCGTGAGCCAAGCGAAGCGATGATTCCTGCGGGTCGCCTTGGTCTTAGGAGCGGCGCAGGGTCTGCCTTTAGGCCGAGACCCGGAGAAGCCCGATCTCCACCCCCTACCCCGCCAGCAAATGCGCACCCATCGCGTAACCGCGCCGCCGAACCGGCGGGACCGGGTGACGGCCTGCCACGCGTTGCAGCATCATCCGCGCATCCGGCACCAATCCGGATTTCAATGCGGAGTCGAGAAACACCTGTTCCAGCACGTCCTGCTGCGCGTGGCTGCCGCCCAGCAGATACATCTCGCCGATGACCGGGCGCATCAACGCCACCGCGTCGGCATGACGCCCCTGCCCGTGCGCCAGCACCGCTTCGGTGACCGGCAGCGCGATGTCGCGGACCAGGCCGGCGATCGGCTGGGCGCCGGCAGCGAAGTCGCGCATCGCGGCCAGCATGTCCCGGGCCGCACGCTCCCGGCCGGCCGCGGCCAGCGCCATCATCCAATGCGGCAGGGTGAAAGCCGACTGGCAATCGCCAATCCTGGCCTGCGCCTTATCGGCGATCTCCTCCCAGCGGCCACCGACGTCCACCCCGAACCGGCGCAGTCGAAACAGCATGGAAGCCGCGTTCTGCACGTCGATATACAGGTCCGGGGCTGCTTGAGTCAGCCGCGAGTCCAGATCGCGGAACCCTGAATCGTACAGCGACAGCACCGTGCCGAAGTCGCCCAGTTCCAGGTGATACATTGCCCGATGCCACCACAAATGGTGCTTCAGGTTGTTGGTACCGTCCCAGCCGGCCTCCAACCCGCGCACCCACTCTATCCCTTCCAGCCGTCGGCCGGTCATTTCCAGCACATGGGCGACACCATGCGCGGCCCAAAGGTCGCCGGGGTCGCGGCGAACCGCCTCGCGGCCGGCTTGTTCGGCTTGCAGGTAGTCGCCGGCTTCCTCGAACGCGAAGCAGCGGCAGGCCAGGATGGACCCGTACCCCGGCAATGCCGGGCTCCAATGCCGTTCGACAGACAAGACCGAGGTCAGCATCGCCTCTGGCCGGCCGCACCAGAAATTGAGGAAATGGGCGAGGCGGAAGGCCAGCACGTCGTGCGGATGATCGGCCAGTATCTGGTCCCAGACGGCGATGGCGGCTTTTGGGTCGCCGTCTATCCAGTGTGCCAAGGCATCGGCATGGGCTGTTTCCCGGTTCGTCCCAGGACAGGCCCGGGCGTCGGCCAGCGCGGCGCGGGCGGCGGCAAGAAGGTCGCTTCGGAACCCCATAAGCAGCAGATAGCCCATCAGCGTGTGGGCAAGGCCGCAACCGGGATCCGCGGCGAGCAGCGTCTGCATCCGGGCCATCATGTCGGTTCGGTAGCCAAGGTAGCTGTCGATGGCACGATCGAAGGCGTCGGCGGCGGTTTGCGATGCGGCCGTCAGTGGCAGGCCGCGACAGTCATGGAACATTGTGTGTCCTCCCTGTCACGGCATAGCACGAAT
>JAKBCJ010000348.1 GCA_021807975.1 Pseudomonadota bacterium
CCGTTGGAGATGAACCTCGCGGTCAGGTCCACATCGCCGGGAGCGATCATTTCCCCCGACAAGGTCGGTGCTGCCCCGGGCGGCGCCACGAAACCGATCGCCGGCACCCCGATGCCGCGCCCGGCGGCCGCGTCGTCCGCCGCGATGCCCATGACGACGGCAGCGGCGCGGCGGATACGTTGCAGCCGGTCCAGCAATACCGAGTCGGCATCCAGCGCCTCCGGCAGTTCGGTCCCCGTCAGTCCCAGATCGCTGGCTCGGACGAACACGCAGGCAGCCGCGGCGTCGATCATCGACACCTCGATCGCACCAACCCCGGCCACGTCCAGACGGTCCATGGCATTCCCCGTCGGCAGCAATTTGCCCGTGATGGCACCGCCCGGCGACAGGAAATCCAGTCGTACCGGGGCACCGGTCCCGGCCACGCCGGGGATCGCCATCGTGCCGTCCACCGCCGCCCTGCCATCCACCAGCGGGAACGTGGACCGGATGATCTTCCCGGTGTTGGTATTGAAGATACGCACCACCGCGGTATCGCCGTCCGTGCGGACCAGCCCCTCATCCACCGCGAACGGCCCCACCGCCGAGGACATATTGCCGCAGTTGCCCCGGTAATCGACGGCCGCCTCGCGGATTTGCACCTGGGCAAAAGTATAGTCCACATCGGCATCGGGCCGTTCCGATGGCGACAGGATACAGACCTTCGATAATGAGGAGATACCGCCGCCCATGCCGTTCAACTGCCGCCCGTGCGGATCGGGGCTGCCCATGGCCGCCAGGAAAATCGGATCCCACCCCCCGCGCTCCGGCAAATCCCGCCGATGAAACATCACCGCTCGGCTGGTTCCGCCACGCATGAAGACAGCGGGAAGGGCGAGCAGCGGCATGTCGGTCACTCCGGTTGGGCGAGAGGCCAGGGTATCATGCCGGCGCGCGAATGCCGAACCCCCCGGTCAACGGCCGCAGGATGCCGACCCGCAGCACGCGGGCGTTCGCCCACATCGCATAGGGGATGACGAGAACCTGGCTGGCGGTCCAGACCGTCACCGCCTGCCAAGGGGTCTCCGGGCGGATCAGCAGCACGCCGCCCGCGGCCAGGATCAGGCTGCCTACGTTGGCATACAGGGTGAAGCGCACCTGCCCGGCGGCAATCAGAGCGACACCCGACGGGAAGGTCAGTGCCGACAGCGCCATCAGCCCGACCAGCGGCAGGGCGGCCTGTCCGGCCTGGACCCAGTTCGGCCCCATCAGCAGCGCGATCGCCCGGGTCAGCCCGATCGCCAGTCCGGCGCACAGCGGCACGAACACCAGCAGGCAGCGCCGCAGCCAGAGATCCACCCGAACCAGCATCGCCTGCCGGTCGTGCTGGTGCTCCGACAATGCCGGCAGCATCAGCCGCCACAGCGCGGTGAATGCCAGGTCCTTTACCGTATCGACCAGACGGAACGCGATATGCACCTGACCCAGTGCCGCCGCCCCGGCCGTTCCGCCAATCAGCAGGGCGAACAGCCGGTAGCGCACGATGGACACCAGGGTGGAGGCTGTCAGCGGCACGCCGACCCGCAGCAGCGCCAGGATCGATGGCCCATGCCAGCGCAAACCCGGCCGCCATCCGCGCCCCAGCAGCAATGCCAGCGCACCGGCTGCTGAGGTCACGCCCTGCTGCCAGACCAAGGCCCGGGCACCCTCGCCGTGCAACGCTGCGGCCAGCCCGACTGCCGTCCCAAGCCCCTGGCCGATCAGGGTCCGCAGCGCCAGGTTGCGGTACGACCGCTCCCGCGTCAGCAGTCC
Organism: Pseudomonadota bacterium; assembly: GCA_021807975.1. Lineage (GTDB taxonomy): Bacteria > Pseudomonadota > Alphaproteobacteria > Acetobacterales > Acetobacteraceae > Rhodopila. The sequence goes on from JAKBCJ010000348.1 coordinate 1,792, forward strand.
CTGCACCGCGCCCGCCGCGCCCACCAGCGGCAACGGCATAGCGAGCAGCAGACCCATCGCGACCAGCCGCCGGTCACCGAACATGGCCGCCAGACCCCAGCCGGCCCCGGCCTGTATCGCCGCCGCGACGCATCCGACGGCGCACGATGCCCAGAACGCGCTGGACGCCATCCGGTCGTCGACAAGCGCGCATTGCACCAACGCGTCGGCGAACAGCGCGTTGACGGCGACCCAAAGCGTCACATGCACCGCGACGGCCGCCGCGCCGATCCCCAGTTCCGACGGGCCGGCCAACCGGGCGATGACGAATGAGGAGAGGATGGACAGACAACCGGAGACAACGGCCTCCAGCCCCGACCAAAACGCGTCACGCCGCATCCGGTCGCCGGAGCAAAGCGGCCAGCGTCACCGCGGCGGCGAACGGTGCCAACCACACGATCCGGCTTTGGTAACGGTCATGCGGGGCGGACAGGGCGCCGGTGATCGCGGCACTCAGGGGCAGTGCGACCAGCACCGCCAGCAGCAGCCCGGCAGCCGGTTCCCGGCGGATCAGCGCGATGGGAAGCAGAACAACGCAGGCCGCGACGCCGCCCAGCGCCACCGCGATATGCAGATGCGCCAGGAATGGCGGGACCGCCAGCCTGCCCGCCTGTTGCCGGGCGTCGGCATAGGCTGCTGCCTCACGGGCGGGGAAGTCGCGGGCGATCCAGGGGGAAACCTGTGCCGGCCATGGTTGCAGCCCGTCGCCGCTGGCGAACCGGCTAAGCTGCTCCCCGGCGTTGGCCAGCGCGGCGCGCAGTGCGGCGCCCGGGTTGGCGTACAGCGCCGCGCGGATGATGGCGTCCGCATCGGCCGACACTGCTTTCGGGCCGCCGGCAAGGTTCAACGGGCTGGCGTCGGTCCACAGGAACTCGTCCGATGTCGCGGGGAACGCAGCTAGGAACGGGCACAGCCGCCAATGGGTGGCCGGGCAGCCGGTTCGCAGCGCCGCCATCCCGGGGCCGTCGTAGATGACGCGGGCCAGCAGAAAGACGTTGCCGTACGGAGAGACGGAGATGCGTCCATGCGCGGCCAGGTTCATCGAACACAAGGCAAGGATCGCCAGAACCGGCGCGGCGGCGAGGGCGAGCAGACGGCCACCCCGCCGGGACAAAGATCGCGCGGCAGCCCACAGGACCGCGATCGAGCCGAACGCCAGCGGCAGGCTGGACTGCTGGCTCGCGATCATGAACGCTGCCAGCGCAGTCAGCACGATCCGTTCGCGTGCCGACAGCCGTTCGGGGACCACGGCCAGCAGATAAATGACCAGCATCAGCAGCGGGGTAAACACGTCCGGCATCAGTTCGGACACGGTCCAGGGCAGCCATGTCCCCACCGCCAGCAGCCCGACGCCGCCGACAAAGGCCGCCGGCTTCAGGCCGGGAAGCAGGGACCGGCAGACCAGGCGCAGGATCCACGCCGTCAGCAGCGCCTGCGCGACCACCACCGGCCAGACAGTGACCGTCCAGTGCAGCGCCAGCATGAACAGGGAGTAGAAGACCGGGCGGTCCCAGCCGGCATAGCGATGCACGGCCTGTGACAGATACGTTCCCGTATCGGCGAACACGATCGGATAGCGGTTCCACAGCGCCGGCCACAGCAAGAATGCCGCGGCGGCCGGAACAGCAAGAACGATACGTGTGGAAATGACCGCTTCGATGGGGGCACGGCCGGTGGCGACCGTCATGACCGGCCTGCGCCCGCCATGACAGTGAAGGGCCTGGGACTTCCGTCGCGGCCGCCGACAGATGTCCGGTCAGTCGCCATAGCCGTCCGGATGCGATTGCCGCCAGTCGAAAGCGGTGCGGACGATGTCGTCCAGATCGGCATGCGCCGGCCGCCAGCCAGCCGCCTGCGCCCGCGCCGACGAGGCCACCAGCACCGCCGCGTCGCCCGCCCTGCGGTCCACGATCCGATGCGGGACCGTCAGCCCCGACACCCGCTCCACCGAGGCGATCACCTGCCGGACAGAGTGCCCGGCGCCATTCCCCAGGTTCCAGACCACGGGGCCATCCTTCAGCGCCTCCACCGCCAGCAGATGCGCGGTAGCCAGGTCGGAGACGTGGACATAGTCGCGGATGCAGGTGCCGTCGGGCGTGGGATAGTCGTCGCCGAACACATCCAGCGCCGCGCGCCGCCCCAGCGCGGCGTCGATCACCAGCGGGATCAGATGCGATTCCGGCCGGTGATCCTCGCCCAGCCGCCCGGCCGGATCGGCCCCGGCGGCGTTGAAATAGCGCAGGCAGGCCGCGCGCAGGCCATGCACCTGGCCGGCCCAGCGCAACGCCCGCTCGATCATCCACTTGCTGTCGCCATAGGCCGATTGCGGATCGATCGGCGCATCCTCGGGGATCGGATCGGCGCCATCGACGTTGAACAGCGCGGCCGTCGAGGACAGCACGAACCGGCCGACCCCATGGCGCACGCAGGAATCGATCAGGCGAACACCGTTGGCGGCGTTGTCGAGCAGATAACGCATCGGCATCCGCATGCTCTCGCCAACCTGCGACAGCGACGCGAAATGGAATACCGCGTCCCAGGACCCGTCGCCCATGACGGCGTCGATCGTCCCGCCATCCGACAGGTCGGCAACGACCAGTTTCACCCCGACCGGCACCGCGGCTTTGTGGCCGGTGCGAAGATTATCGATCACGGTGACCGAATCGCCCCGGTCCAGCAGGGCGGCCACCAGATGGCTGCCCACATAGCCGGCCCCACCGGTGACAAGAAAACGCTGCGGCATCGAATACTACCCCCGAAAATAGGCGCGGTAGCGGCGATGATACACCCCCGCGTCCGCATAACCGGATCGAAGATGCACGCGCGGATCGACCCTTGTCAGTACCGTTCCAATGACTTTCGCATGCGCATCGTTCAGAATCTCCAGCGCCCGCAGCAGTGTCCGGGTCGGGGTAGAGCGCCAGCGCACGCACAGCAGCGTCGCGTCGGCCAGCGTGGCGGCGATGCGGGACTCGGTCATCGCCTCCACCGGGGGCGAGTCCAGCAGGATCAGGTCGAAATGCTCGCGCGCCTCGGCCAGGAGTTGGCGCATCTCGTCGGACAGGAACAGCGCCAGGATATCGGGGGCTGGCTTGCCCGCCGCGATGAACTTCATGCCCGTCACGGCGTCGTCCTGCATCGCGTCGCGCCATTCCGCCGCACCGCGCAGCACGTCGGTCAGACCGGGTCCGTCATGACCGTCCAGCCGGTGGCGGAACGAAGCCTGCCGCACGTCGCATTCGATCGCCAGCACCCGCTCCCCGCCAAGTTGCGCCGACCGCCCCAGGGAAAGCGCCAGCAGGGATTTGCCCTCGGCCGGCCGGGCGGCGGCGATGGCGATGATCTGGGGGTGGTCGATATCGAGCGAGACACCGGCCCGAAGCGATCGGATCTGTTCGGCGAACGCGGTCAGCGGGCGCCGGGCGGCGTAATCCTGGATCCGCAAATGGCCCAATGCGCGTTTACCGACCTCGGGGATCAGCGCCAGGCACGGCACGCCGGTCAGCGCACGCA
>JAKBCJ010000349.1 GCA_021807975.1 Pseudomonadota bacterium
TTCCGATCTCGGGTCAAGGACAACGCCGCGGACAGGCCGGCCAATCCCGCACCGATTACATGAATCTTGTTCATACCACGCATCTTTTGCCCTGCTGGCACCGATCAGGCAACCGGCGGACGGGTGTCGCGGCGTGAATATGCAAATACGATTATAACAGGCAAAGCGCCCGCAGTTCGCGCTGCATGGATACCGGCAGGCTGTCCAATCCCGTGATTGCGTCCAGTGCCGGCAAATCGGGCGGAGCGTCGTCCGCCTCCAGATAGCGCCAGCCTTGGAACGCCCGGGTAACCCGTCCGACCACGGGCACGATCGCCGGGTCCAGGATCAGGCTGGTGCATGGGGTCTGATCTTCGCGCGTATCTTCCACGATATCCACGATCCGCTGACGCGCCAGCATCGTTCCGGCGATCACCCAATACATCGATCCGCCGTTCACCACCTCGTTCCCCCGCCGGGGAAAGTTGCGCGTGCGGTGCCACAGCCGCCCATGCTCCCGGGCGCGCAGGGTCTGCACCTCCCGCAGATGTTCGATATCCCTTATGCCGACGGCAAGTTTGGTGAGATGCAACATGGATGGAGCGACTCGATTATGCGCGATTTCGTCATGCCAGTGTAGGCGCAAACCACAGATGGTTCACGGGGTCGAAACCGGCAATATGGTTGAATTCATGTTGCAGCGCAGCATATCGAGGCTTCGGGCGGTTCCGCGGCGGCTTCCGCCACGCCGCCGTTACAAATGTGAAAGGCCGCATGCGGCATGAAATGGTCTGACAATCTGCGCACGCTGTACCGGGGTATCAAGCTCGGCAGCGGGGTGGCGAAGACGACGCTGACGAAGCCGCGGCTGGAACCCCGCCTGACGCCGATCGAGGGTGGCCGGCTGGTCGCGTTCGACGGCTTTGGCGACAACCCCGGCAAGCTGCGGATGCTGGCGTATGTGCCCACCGGCGTGGCCGGCAGCCCGCTGGTGACGCTGCTGCATGGCTGCGGCCAGGATGCAACCGCGTTCGCGGTTGATTCGGGGTGGATCGAACTGGCCGACCGCCTGCACTTTCCGCTGATTATCCCCGAACAGAGAGAGGCGAACAATGCCGGGCGGTGCTTCCAGTGGTTCCATCCCGCCGACACCCGGAGAGACCATGGCGAGGCCGCGTCCATCGCCGCGATGACACACGCCGCCATCCGGCGGTTCCAAAGCGATCCCGGACAGGTCTTCATTGTCGGACTGTCCGCCGGCGGCGCCATGGCCGCGGCCATGCTGGCGGCCTATCCAGATCTTTACGCGGCCGGCGCGTCGGTTGCCGGGCTACCGGTGGGGGCCGCCCGCTCCGGGTTGCAGGCAATGCGGCGCATGGCCTCGGCCGGGCCGGAGCAAAGCCCGGAAGCCTGGGCCGATATGGTGCGCGCCGTTGCTCCGGCCGGGTTCGCCGGACCCTGGCCGCGGCTGTCGGTCTGGCAGGGACAAGGCGACACCACGGTGGCACCGGACAACGCGAACCTGCTGACGACGCAATGGCGGGCGCTGCACGGGCTGTCCGCCCCGGCGATGGCCGAACAGGTGCGTAACGGCGTGCAGCACCGCGTCTGGCCCGACGGCACCCGGCGGTCGGTGGAACTTTGGTCCCTGCCCCATCTGGGCCATGCCTATCCGGCCGGCACGCGGGTTGTTGCCCCCGGCCGCTTCGTCGAACAGGCCCCGGTGGATGCCACCGCCGGCATCGCGCGCTTCTTCGGACTGGACTGATCGGCTTACGCCGTGCCTACTGGTGCCGGGAGAAATGGAGCACCAGCCAATGAGTGCCACTGTCGATACTGTCGGCTACGTCCCCGAAGTGGGATCGCTTGAAGAACAATACCGAAAGTCAGCGGCATTCCGGGCCGCATCGGACCAGACCAGGGTCACGTCAACCCACATGCACATCGCCGTTGCAAATGGCCTGGGCTGGGGCTTCGACGGTATGGATGGGGTCATCTTCGCCCTTGCGTCGCCGCTGCTGATCAGGGAATTCCACCTTACCATCCCCGAATTCCGCTCCGGCCTACAGATCGCCTTGTTGATCGGCATCGCCGGGATGTTCGTCTGGCCATGGCTGGCTGATCGCTACGGTCGTCGGACCTTGCTGGCCATCAATATCGCACTGTTTTCGCTGATGATGCCGGTGCTGGCGCTCTGCACCACCTGGGCCGCCTTCGTTGCCGTCCGCTGCGTGGTGAACTTCGCGTTGAACGGCGAATGGTCGCTGGGTTCGATGCTCGTCGCCGAAACCTGGCCCGCCAGGCTGCGCGGGCGGGCGATCGGGATTAATCGCGGCACCTGGTGTTTCGGCGCCGCTCTGGCCGGGGTCATCGCGACCTACATCATCTCGGTTTACGGCTGGCGGCTGGCCTTTTCTGTGCCCGCCGCGGTGGCCCTGATCGCGGTGTATGTCCGGGCGAAGTGTCCCGAATCGCCCTATTGGGTTCGCATGCAGGATCGCAAACGCCGGATCGCCAGGGCGCAAGCCAACGGGTCGGCCTTATCGGCCGAGGACCGGGACTGGGTCGCCAAGGCAGACCGCATTCCGCTGCGGCAGTTGTTCCTGCCCGATATGCGGAAGAACACCGGAGTGGCGACCTTCATCGCCTGCTGTTCCACCACCATCTACGGCACGGTCGGCGGGTGGATGCCGCTGTATCTGGCGCAGGAACGGCACTGGTCCACCGCGGCCTATGGCCAGTTTTATATCTGGTGGGGACTGGTCGGGTTCCTGGGCCTGCTGGCGTCGGGCTGGATATCCGACCGGTTCGGCCGCCGCCCGGCATTCTACGTCATGCTGGCCGAGGGCGCGGTCTTCATCACCCTGTGGGTATTCGCCAAGACCGACACCGAACTGTGGATTTATGGGCTGCTGTGGAGCATCGGTTTCCTGGGTTTCTGGGGACCGAGCATGGTTTTGACGGCCGAGGTGTATCCGACGCGGATTCGCGGGGTTGGCAATGGGTTCTCGTGGTCCGTCGCATGGCTGTTCGGGTTCGTGCTGTGGCCGTTCCTGGCCGTTGGATTGCAGCAGTACACCGGATCGTTCGCCGCCGCGTTCCTGCTGATCCCCGCCGCGATGGCCTGCATGGCGCTTGGAGTCTGGTGGTTTACACCGGATCATGCCGGCGTGGATCTGGATCACATCGGCACCTGAAACAGGGAGAAACCCAATGGCCAAGGGCCTGTTGCTCGTCGCATTCGATTTCAGTACCGCGCACGAGGATGAATTTCACGATTGGTATGACCTGGAGCACATTCCCGAACGCCAGCGCGTCCCGGGGTTCGGGCTGTGCGAGCGGTGGATCGGGTTCGCCAACCCCAAGCAGGCGATCGCCACCTACGATCTGGAAACCCTGGAGGTTTTGCAGACGCCCCCGTACCGTGCGATCGCCCATGAAAACCTGTCGGTCTGGTCGAAACGGGTCGTGCCGATGTGTACCCGGCTGGTCCGTTTCGATGGGGCGCAAACCCTGCCCGGCGATGCCGACAGCCCGCCGGGTGCCGGCGGCCTGCTGGTCAACGCCATGAATGTGGCGCCGGACCATGATGCCGAGTTCAACGAATGGTACAACCACGAGCATATCCCGGCCCTGGCCGCGGTGCCCGGCGTTCTATCGGCGCGCCGTTTCAAGGACCCGACGGGAACCCATCGCTATCTGGCGCTCTACCATCTGAAAACACCCGAGGTTACGCTGGGCGCCGACTGGAAGCGCGCGGCCGGCACGCCGTGGACCGAGCGCCTGCGCCCGCACTTTCGGAACCACCTGCGTATTCTCGCCCGGCGTTACGTCCGGGGCGGCTGAACGGATCGCTATCGCTTGCCCCAGCACACGAAATGCGGGTTGTCCCATCCGGGCTTTCCATAGCGCAGCGGCGCGCCGTCGAGGGTTTCGACCGCGCCGCCGGCCGCCTCCAGCACTACCTGCGGGGCGCAGGTGTCCCACTCCATCGTGCGTCCGAACCGGGGATAGAGATCGGCCTGCCCTTCCGCCACGCGGCAGAACTTCAGGCTGGAGCCGAAATTTACCACTTTGGCGACGGTTCTGCCGCCCAGGAACGCATCCAGTTGCGCGGTATCGCCATGATGGCGGCTGGCGACAACCGTCAGACCCGCGGCGGGCACCGGCCGGACAGAGATCGCTGAACGCCGCCCGTCCTTCAGCCGCCACGCCCCGGTGCCGACGATGCCGCCGTAAATCTCCCCTGTCGCCGGAACGCCGACGACGCCCAGCACCGGACGGCCATCGCGGACCAGGCCGATATTCACCGCGAAATCATCGCTGCCGGTGGTAAACTCCCGGGTGCCGTCCAGCGGATCGACCAGCCAGAATTCGGCCGTCGCGGCGGTTACCCTGCCGGCGGCCGTTTCTTCCTCGGCGACGACCGAACACCCGGGTAATGCGGCGCGCAGCCCCGTCAGGATAATGGTTTCGGCGGCATGATCGGCCTCGGTCACCACCGAGCGGTCGGCTTTGCGATCGACCTGGAAGCCACGGCGGCGAATGGCGAGGATGGCTTCGCCTGCCTTGGCTGCCAATTCGCTCGCCAAGGTCAGCAGGGCTTCATCGTCCATTACACTTGCTCCGGTATCCGCTGACGGCGCTTCGGTTTCGCCTTGCGGGCAGGCTTGTCCGCGGGTTCGGGCGCGCCAGGTGCCAGCATGTTTCTGGCCGTTTCATACACCATGGCGGGGTCGAAGAACTTCAGGCAGGCCAGCGCCCGCGGGCAATCCGCTGCATTCGCCAGGTAGCAAGGGCTGCACGCCATATTCCGGCGCAGCGCCACGGCGTTGGGGCCGATCGGTCCCCATTCCACCGGATCGACCACGCCGGAATGAATGCCGATGGTCGGGATTCCCACCGCGGCGGCGATGTGTTTCGGCCCGCTGTCATTGCCGATGTAAAGTACGCAGTTCTTCAGCAGCCTTGGCAGGGTCGCCAGCGATGTCTTCCCGGCCATCGAGGCGACCGAATCCCGGTGCAGCACGGATTCCATGAGCGTATCCGCGATTGCCGCGTCATCCGGGCCGCCAACCAGTAGTACATTGACCCCGTTTCTCTCGATCAACAGATCGATCAGTGCCGAGAAATGGACTTCCGGCCATTGCTTGGTGATATTGCCAGCGCCCGGATGGATCGCCACCACCGGGCGGGCGAACAAGGCCCGCACACGCTTGGGCAACTCCGTCAGCGGCATCGGCCGCGGCGGCGGCTGGATCAACTGGCGGTCGTTCTCGGTCGCATGGCCGATCGCATTCACCAGTCCCATCAGGTCATCGACAATGTGATTGCGCTTGCGCTGCAAGTTGCGATCACCGTCC
>JAKBCJ010000350.1 GCA_021807975.1 Pseudomonadota bacterium
GCGGGGCGACGAACTCACAAGCGCTTGTTGTCCACCCGAAAAGTGGCGGGCGCTGGAGCATACCCTCGTCTTGACCCAAACTACTTTTACCGACCTCGGCTTGTCCGAGCCGTTGCTGCGCGCACTACAGGCGCGGAAGTTCGAAATCCCGACTCCGATCCAGGCCGATACCATCCCGGCCCTGCTGGCCAATAAGGATGTGCTGGGCATTGCCCAGACCGGCAGCGGCAAGACCGCCGCGTTCTCACTTCCTATCCTGCAGCATCTCGCCGCCCAGCAGGTGCGTCCGGCGCCGTTCGCCGCCCGTGCCCTGATCCTGGCGCCCACCCGCGAACTCGCGCTGCAAATCGATGAGACCGTCCGTTTTTTGTCGGTCAACCTGAAGCTTCGCACCGTGGTGATCATCGGCGGCGCCAGTCGGTTCAAGCAGGTGGAAGCCATGCGCCGCGGCGCCGACATTGTGATCGGCACACCGGGCCGCGTGTGTGACCTGATGCAGACCCGCGAACTGCACCTGGGCGGCGTCAACCGCTTCGTGCTGGATGAAGCCGACCGCATGCTGGATCTGGGCTTTATCAAGGACATCCGCCGCATCGTGGCCGCCTTGCCGCCGCAGCGTCAGTCCTGCCTGTTCTCCGCCACCATGCCGGCGGAAGTCGCCAGCCTGGCGACCAGCCTGCTGCGCGATCCGATCCGGGTGGAAATCGCCCGCACGGAGGAAGACGCCCCGAAGATCGAGCAGTTCGTCCATCATCTGCCGCAAAGCGGCAAGCAGTCGCTGCTGCTGTCCATGTTGCAGGATGAGGCGCTGTCGCGGGTGATCGTGTTCACCCGCACCAAGCACGGCGCCAACAAAGTGGCCGGGGTGCTGGAAAATGCCGGCATTCAGGTCAACGCGATCCATGGCAACAAAAGCCAGCCGCAACGTGAAAAGGCCCTGCGTGAGTTCCGCTCCGGCCGGGCTCGGGTTCTCGTCGCGACCGATATCGCCGCGCGCGGCATCGACGTGACCGGGATTTCCCATGTCATCAACTTCGACCTGCCGGTGGAAGCCGAAAGCTATGTCCATCGCATCGGCCGCACCGCGCGTGCCGGCGCCGCGGGTATCGCGATCAGCTTCTGCGACTCGTCTGAACGTGGGGTGCTGCGCCAGATCGAGCGTTCGATGAACTACACCATCACCGTGGTGGGCGATGCGCCCGGCCCGATGACGCAGCAGCCCAAGCGCAACGCCGCGCCCCAGCAGCAGCGCCGCCGGTACAGCGATCGCAATCAGCGCGGCGGCATGCGCTCCGCTGCCTGATCCAACGTCATGGCGGGCGCAAGCCCGCCATCTGGATACGGTTTCCGGATGACGACTCTCTACATCGACGGGGACGCCTGCCCGGTCCGCGAGGAGGTTTACCGCGTCGCGGACCGGCTGGCGTTGCCGGTTTTCGTCGTGGCCAACGGATCGCGTCCGATTCGCCCGCCGAATCGGCCGAACGTGACCATGATCACGGTGGAGGCCGGCGCCGATGTCGCCGACGACTGGATCGCCGAACGCGTCACCAAGGCCGATGTCTGCATCACCAGCGACATTCCGCTGGCCTCGCGCTGCCTTGCCAAGGGCGGCCGGGCTTTGGCGCCGAACGGCAAAGTGTGGACCCCGGATAATATCGGCAGCGCCCTCGCGGGTCGTGAAGTTGGCCGCTATCTGCGGGAAATGGGGATGAATACCGGCGGCCCCGCGCCGTTGACGAAACAAGACCGCTCGCGGTTCCTGAGTGCATTGGATACCTTGGTGCGGGCAGCACAGCGAGAGCGAGTCGGATGACGGATAAGGTTCTAGGCGTTCTGGGCGGGATGGGCCCCCTGGCGAGCGCCCAGTTCATGGCAAGGCTGACGTTGCTGACGCCCGCTGAACGCGATCAGGATCATATCCCGGCGGTGCTGTGGTCAGACCCCCGCATTCCCGACCGGGGCGCGGCACTGATCGGTCAGGGACCGGACCCGCTGCCCTGGCTGGTGCGCGGCATCGACGGGCTGAAGGCAGCCGGTTGCGGTGCGATCGTCATTCCCTGCAATACCGCGCATGGCTGGTACGATCCGCTGGCAAAAGCCGCCGGCATGCCCATCCTGCATATTGTCGATGCGGCCGCGGCCGACCTGCGGCGGATCGGGGTTCCGCAAGGCCGCATTGGGCTGATGGGCACCGCCGCCACCCTGGCAATGAAGCTCTATCAAAATCGTCTGGCCGCCGCCGGTTGGGAAATCATCGTGCCCGAACCCGCGCAAATGGACCGGCTGGTCATGCCCTCCATCGCCGCCGTCAAGGCCAACCGCGTTGCCGAGGCGTTCATCCCGCTTGCCGAGGTCGTGAACAGCCTGGCGTCACGGGGGGCGACGGCAGTGGTTTTGGGCTGCACCGAAATCCCGATCGCCATCCAGTCCGGCCCGGCCGAGGCGTTGCGCGTGCCGGTGGTGGATACCATCGACGCACTCGCCCGCGCCGCGATCCATTGGGTCCGTCCTGGCGCGATCGCCTGAACCGTCAGCCGGCGGCTAACCCGCCAGCCGTTGCGCCATCGCCCGCTGATAATCCCCGATCATCATAAAACCCGGGTCCGCGCGGCAGATCGCCTCGGTTTCCCGGATGATCTCCTCGTCCGATTTGGACAGGTCCAGCGGATCGCCATGTGGTTGAGGAACGTGCCAGGGCGTGTCCAGATACGCCTCGACAACATTGCCCTCCGGGTCCGCGAAGTAGCACGACCAGGCATTGCCGTGGCTCAGCACCCGCATGCCCGTCGCGCCGTTGTCCAGCGCCCGGCGATGCACCTCCCGCAGATCGGCCAGCGAATCGACCATGAACGATATCTGGTTGATCGGGTTGAAGCCCGATGTGTCGGGCCGGCCGCTTGCTAATACGAACTGGTGGTGGTTGGCGGGGTCGGCACTCATGAACGTCAATTCCATCCCGCTGCGTGCCTTGCCGCGGTCGGTTACCATCAGGCCCAGCACCGTGGTGTAAAATCGCTCCAGCAGCGGTTGGTCCCGGGCATGGATGCCAACATGCGAAAGGCGGGCACGGATCGTTCCCATGGTCGTTTCCCTGTTTTCCTGTTGGCGCACATTCAAGAACCCGGGCGAACGATATGCAAGCCCCGGGGCCGAAAGCAGAAGCGCCGAAACCGATCCGGTCGCGCCCCCCGCCCGGATCAGAGGGATATCGCGATCATCACCCGTTGGTGCCGGCCGAACAGGCGCACGCCCAAATCCATCAGCCGTTTCAGCGGCCAGTATTTACGGTTCAGCAATCCCATGCCGCGATCGAACTCCTGGCCGGTGACAAGTGCGGCCCGGGCGTCGATCCAATCGCCGATGATTTTCCCCCTGGCGTCGCACGGGGCAATCCGCACGGTGCCGTTGCGCCGGATGCGTTTGGCTTTACCGGATTCGGCCGTGGTATAAACGTACAGCGTTCCGGCATCGGCGACTGCGAACCAGACCGGGGTGCGAACGGCCTTGCCGCTTTGCCGGAATGTTTCCAGGCTTAGGTATTTTTTGCCATCGAAGGCAGTCATCCCATCGGGCATCCCATCGGGTCCGGTCATCCTGCTTCGTAGGGTAATAGTGGTGCCGCATCCATAGTGGGCGCGCGGCCCTGGCGATGCAACCGGTCGCCCCATTTCGGCATAACAACCGAATCAGGCCGCACGGAGCCGCAGGCAGATAGCGGTCTCCCCGGCGCTCGCCCCCGGTCCGGCGGCAATCGACCCGCCCATTGCCTGCGCCAGCCGCTGGCTCAACACCAGTCCGGTGCTGTCGTCGCCCCCGGCAGATCCCGCGGCGGACACCCCCCCAGGATAGGGCGACAGCCGATTTCCGGGATCGCTGACCAAGGCTGTAACCGTGTTTCCCGTGCGAACGACCGTGACAGCGACGGTTTCCCCGGGCTTGGCCATGCGCAATGCGGCAACCAGGAAACTGTCGAGAATCCGCCTGATCGCAACCGGGTCACCGATAGCCGCGGCATCGCCGGGGCGGCTGCCGACCGGCAGCGCGACATTGATTTGACGCTCCTTGGCAACCGGGGCCGCGCTGGCAACGGCCTCGCTGGCGACCATGGCGAGGTCGACGGCGCCGAGGCGCAGCCCCCTGTCGCTCAGGCCTGACAGGGCGATCAGGGAATCGATCGTCCCCAGCAAAAGCCGGGCATCGCTGCGCACCCGCATAAGTTCCTGCCGTTGACCCGGCGGGCTGCCGGCGATCGTCAGGGTCAAAACGCCAAGCAGCGAATGGAGCGGATTACGGATTTCCTCGGTGAGTGTTCCCAGCACGTCACTCTTGATCCGTTCGGCGGCCTCCGCCCTGCGGGTTTCCGCCACCAGCCTGTCCCGGGTATCGCGAACGTGGCGGACGAAGACAGCGGTCACGACAATCGCGATGATCGACAACACCCGGTTGCCGATCACATCCTCCAGGTCCGGGCCCATGGAAGGCAGGAACGCACCGACAATGACCAGCAGGCAGGTGGTGACCGCCAATACCCAAAGCCCGACCCGGCCCTTGTGAAACACCGCCGTCGCAACCAGCGGCGAATAGATGATCCCATAGGCCAACGTGTTGTCGCGCTGCAGGTCCAAAAGGAACGCCAGCGCCGAAATGAAATAAATGACCGGCACCAGCCAACGAATAAGCTGGCTTTGACCCAGTTCGGGAAGGCTCATGCCCTTTGGGATGGAAAGGCCGGTATAAGGCATCAATAAATCCGAGCGATTAACAGTTACTACACAGCAGGTCGGACAAAGCCCACTGTAACAATACCGCGGTTCCATCAAGAAAATCGGCCATGGTCATGGCTTCATGGGGATTGTGGCTGCCGTTGGCATTGCGCACGAACACCATTCCCATCGGCACCCCGGCCGCACCGAACGCCGCTGCGTCATGCGAAGCCGGGCTGCCGATCGGCAGCACCGGGATTTCCAGTGAAAGGGCGGCAGCCTCCAGCCCCGCTTTTATGGCCGGATCGACCAGCCCGACCGCCGCCCTGGCCGTGGCGCCCAGATGAAACCGCACGCCGCGCCGCCGCTCGATGCCCTCTATGATCTCATGGACCTTCTCTTCCAGCCCGGTCAGGACCGCCGCGTCGTACGCGCGCACATCCAGGCTGAAATGGAACGCGCCGGGCACGATCGTCAGGCCATGCATCGCCGGATCGGTGTGGAACCGGCCCAGCGTGCAGGCCATCGGGATACCGCGCGCATCGTAGTCCGCCCACAGCGTATCCAGCGCCATCGCGAACTCCGCCCCG
>JAKBCJ010000351.1 GCA_021807975.1 Pseudomonadota bacterium
CCGTCCTGCGCCGCTGGACCGATGGCGATGCGGTAATACCGCTGCCGGTTCCGGACAACCGCGCGGATATCATGCTGCTGGAGATGGAACTCGGGGCGCCGATGGAGTACCGCCTGCCGGCGCGCGGCGTCGAGGCATCGACGGCGTCCAGAGTGATGGCGGGGCACAGCCGAATCGTATCAGCAACGGCCGCTGACACCCGCGAAATCCGTCAGGGCGGCGAAGTCCCGCGCGCCGCTTGCAATCCCGTGGATAGAGAGAGCCATGACACTCTGCTGCCTGACGAGGCACGGCCGAAAAAACGCCGCACGCTCCGGCCGGCCCCAAATACTAGCGCAACGGCAATGCCCATGACCGGCGAGTCCGGTGTACACCTGCTGGTGGACGGCCAACGGCTGGAACCGGCAATGCATGCCGGCGGCACATATGTGTTCCGGTTGACCGCCCCGCCGGCTTCGGTTCGCGTCGTATCGGGGCCGTGCGTCCCGGCCGAACCGGGTCTGGCCGGTGACTCCCGCGCCCCGGGACTGCCCGTATGCCGGATCGCTGTGTGGCGGGGTGCTAAGGTAAGGCTGCTCGATATCGAGAAGGCCGAGCCCATGGCCGGCTTCCATGCGTTCGAACCAGACACCGGGGTCCGCTGGACCGACGGCAACGCGGTGCTGCCGGAGGCTCTGTTCGACGGCTTCGATGGGCCGATCGACCTGGAACTGCATCTGCGCCGCCAGCCCCAATTCGCCCTGTCGCGGCGCAAGCGGTTCCGCCGAGCAGGCTAGCCGACGCCCCAAATCGCCACACTGGCTGCCGGGGCGTTTCGGTCCCGGCGGGGGAAATAGGTCACACACGGCGCAAATCGCGCACGATCCGCTTGGCTACGGGCGCCAGCGGGACGATAACGCGGCTATCTTTGCGATGGCGGTGACATGACGTGGGTTGACCTCGTAGTCTTCGGGTTTCTGTTGCTCTCAGGGCTGCTTGCCTTCGGGCGTGGACTCGTGCGCGAGGTTCTGGGCATCGGCGCATGGATCGGCTCCGTCGCGCTGGCGTTCTTCGGCCTGCCGACGATGCGCGGTGTCGTGCGCACCTGGTTCTCCACCCCCGAATGGATCGATCCGGTCAGCTTCATCGTGGTGTTCCTGGTTGCACTGATCGTCCTGGTGCTGATTGCCAAGGCTATCGGCGGCTTCGTACGCGGCTCCGTCCTCGGCGGGGTCGATCGCACGTTGGGTCTGGTATTCGGTCTGGCACGGGGTGCGGCGGTGATCGTCGTCGCCTATATCGTGGGACAAATGGTTTTTCCGATCGACCGATGGCCCGACGCGGTGCTGAACGCCCGCACACTGACGCCGACCTATGAAGCCGCCAAATGGGTGCGAGACCAGTTGCCCGATCCGTACCGCCCGCACACGCTCGATCCGCCGCCGGCGGGCCGGGATGCCACCGCCGAAGCCTTGCTGCGCGCCAATCCGCAAGGACGCGCGACCGGCAAGCAAACCGAACAATAGGAGTTGTCGCACATGGCCGTCACCAGCCGGGAAACCGATGACGACACCCTGCATGAGGAATGCGGCGTATTCGGCATATGGAATGTGCCGGACGCCGCCGCCGTCACCGCGCTGGGGCTGCACGCGCTGCAGCACCGCGGCCAGGAAGCCACTGGCATCACCAGCTTCGATGGCACCCGCTTCCACTCCCATCGCGGCATGGGGCTGGTGGGCGACAATTTCGGCGACGCCCGGGTGATCGAAAAACTACCTGGCAGCATCGCCATCGGCCACAACCGCTATGCCACAACCGGCGACACGATCCTGCGCAACGTCCAGCCGCTGTATGCGGATTTTGAGTTTGGCGGGTTCGCCGTCGCCCATAACGGCAACCTGACCAACGCCCATATCCTGCACCGGGCGCTGGTGCGCCGCGGCTGCCTGTTCCAGTCCACCACGGATTCGGAGGTGTTCGTCCACCTGATCGCCATCAGCCTGTATTCCACCGTGGTGGACCGGCTGATCGACGCGCTGAAACAGGTGGTTGGCGCCTACTCGCTGGTCGCGCTGTCGAACGAGGCGCTGATGGGGGTGCGCGATCCGCTGGGCGTGCGCCCGCTGATCCTGGGCCGCATCGGGTCGGAAGGCACCGGCGGCTGGGTGCTGGCCAGCGAAACCTGCGCGCTGGACATCGTCGGCGCCGATTTCATTCGCGACGTGGAACCCGGGGAGATCGTGGTCATCAACGACCAGGGAGTCCACAGTATCAAGCCGTTCAACAAGCAGAAAGAACGCTTCTGCGTGTTCGAATACATCTATTTCGCCCGCCCCGACTCCGTGATGGAGGGCATGCCGGTCTATGACGCGCGCAAGCGCATCGGCGCCGAACTGGCGATAGAGGCCGATGTTCCGGCCGATGTGATCGTCCCCGTCCCCGATTCAGGCGTCCCGGCGGCGATGGGCTACTCCAAGCAAAGCGGCATCCCATTCGAACTTGGGATCATCCGCAATCACTATGTCGGCCGCACCTTCATCGAACCCACCGATCACATCCGCCATCTGGGCGTGAAGTTGAAGCACTCCGCCAACCGCCCGGTGCTGGAGGGCAAGCGGGTCATCCTGGTGGACGATTCGATCGTGCGCGGCACCACCAGCCGCAAGATCGTGGAAATGGTGCGCGCGGCCGGGGCGAAAGAGGTGCATATGCGGATATCCTCGCCGCCAACCACCCATAGCTGCTTCTACGGCATCGACACGCCGGAGCGCGGCAAGCTGCTCGCCGCGAACCACACAGTGGAAGAAATGGCGGAGCTGATCGGCGCCGACAGCCTTGCCTTCATCTCCATCGACGGCCTGTATCGCGCGCTCGGCAAGGAAGGCCGCGATCCGGCCGGCCCGTATTACTGCGACGCATGCTTCACCGGCGATTACCCGATTTCGCTGCCCGATCAGCAGGACGGCACGGACCGGCAACTGAATCTTATCGCCGCCCACCACTGAACCAGATCTGGACGCTAGCATGACTCACCCACTGGCCGGCGCGATCGCGCTGGTAACCGGCGCCAGCCGCGGCATTGGCGCCGCCGCCGCGATCGAACTCGCCCGCCTGGGCGCCCGCGTGGTCATTACCGCCCGCACTCAGGGCGGACTGGAAGAAACCGACGATGCGATCCGAGCGCTGGGCGGTGAGGCGACGATCCTGCCGCTGGACCTGCGGGATGGGGGCCAGATCGATGCCATCGGCCCGACTCTGTACCAGCGCTTCGGCCGGCTGGATATCCTGGTTCACAATGCCGGCGCGATGGGGCGTCTGACGCCGGTTTCCCACATCCTGCCCGACGACTGGGCGGACGTGGTGGGCGTGAACCTGGCCGCGAGTTGGCGGCTGATCCGCACCTGCGATCCGCTGCTGCGCCAGGCGCCGGCCGGGCGGGCGGTTTTCGTGACCGAAAGCCGGGCGCGCGAGCCCAGGGCCTATTGGGGCGCGATCGGCGCGACCAAGGCGGGCATGGAGCATCTGGTGCTGACCTGGGCGCAGGAAGTCGCGACGACAAAGCTACGGGTCAATCTGTTCGACCCGGGGCCGGTGGCGACGCGGATGCGGTCGAATGCGTTTCCCGGGGAGGATCGCACGACCCTGCCCGTGCCCGAAACGGTAGCACCGGGACTGGCGGCGTTGTGCCTGGCGTCGGAAGAGCGCAACGGCACGCTGGTGCGGTTTAGCTAACCCCCCTGGCGCCGGGGCGTTCGACGGCTGCCGTGTCCGCCTTGCGGCGGTCCGGCGGCGGTGACGGCCTTTTCGTCCCGGCTACCCTGGCGAAACCTCCGGGACGGCCCACATCGCGTGTACACCGCAAAGGACGACGCGTGACCCGGGCCTGGCTCAATCGCATCGGCACCGCCGTGCCGCCGCACGACATTCATGCCGCCTTCGTCGAATACGGCCGCGATGCGCTGAACGACTGGCACCAGCGCGCGCTGTTCGACCGCATGGCTGGCATGGCCGGTATCGAACACCGCTACGCAATCGTCGAGCCAGGACCCAAACCGCGCGACCGGATCCTCGATGCCGCCGGGTTCTACCGGCGCGGCGCCTTCCCTTCCACGGCGCAGCGGATGGCGATGTATGAACCTCACGCGCTGGAACTGGCGATGCGGGCGGTGAGGAACCTGGAGCCGGACGGCGTCACCCATCTGATCGTGGCCAGTTGCACGGGTTTCACCGCCCCCGGCCTGGATTTCCAGATCATGCGCGCGGCTGGTCTGCCCGACAGCACGCAGCGCACACTGGTCGGGTTCATGGGGTGCTTCGCGGCGGTCAACGTGCTGAAACTCGCCGACCAGATCGTTCGGGCAGACCGGGATGCCAGGGTGCTGGTGGTCAATCTGGAACTGTCCAGCCTGCATTTGCAGGAGGATTTCCAGAACGTCCCCAAAATGCTGAGCTTCCTGCTGTTCGCCGACGGCGCATCCGCCGCCCTGGTTACAGCCGATTCCGTCGGCCTCGCGCTCGGCCGCTTCCAGGCTACCGTGATCCCGCGCAGCCAGGACCTGATCACCTGGCAGATCGGCGATACCGGCTTTCTGATGCACCTGTCCGGCCAGGTCCCCGGCCGCATCCGGCGGTGGCTGCCGGAGCATGGACCCGCTCTTTTGCCGCCGGAACCGCCCGCACTGTGGGCGGTCCATGCCGGGGGCCGATCGATCCTGGACTCCGTCCAGCAGGGGCTGCGATTACATCCCGACGCGCTGAGGTTTTCCCGCGATATCTTGCGCG
Source organism: Pseudomonadota bacterium (assembly GCA_021807975.1). Taxonomy (GTDB): domain Bacteria; phylum Pseudomonadota; class Alphaproteobacteria; order Acetobacterales; family Acetobacteraceae; genus Rhodopila. The sequence continues at coordinate 4,762 of JAKBCJ010000351.1, forward strand.
AGTACGGCAACATGTCGTCCGCCACGCTGATGTTCGTGCTGGACCGCATCCTGCGCGACCGGGACGCAGTGGGCCCGGGCATGGCGATGGCGTTTGGCCCCGGCCTGACCGTAGAAACCTTAGCCTTCGCCCGGCCATGATCCTGGATCGGCGCAGCACGCAGGCCGAACGCATGGACACCGACTGCGTCGATTTCGACGATTACAGCCGGTGCCTGCGAGACCTGTCACGGGTGAATATCGTCACCCTGACGCACCGGCCAATGCTGTCCTGGCTGGCGGCGCGCGCGGGCGGCGACTTCTCCCTGCTGGACATCGCCTGCGGGCACGGCGACGCCCTGCGCAAAATCCGCCAGCGGTTTCCGCAGGCCAGGTTGACCGGCATCGACCTGAACCCGTGGGCGATCCGGGCCGCGACAGAGGCCACCGATCCCGCCAGCCATATCGACTTTTTCCACGGCGATGCATTCGCCTTCCAACCGGAGCGGAAATTCGACTTCATCGTGTCGTCGCAGTTCACCCACCAC
>JAKBCJ010000352.1 GCA_021807975.1 Pseudomonadota bacterium
CATGTCACTGACCGATGCGCTGTCCACCTATACGACGCTGACGGTCGGCGACGGCTTGGTATCGCAAATCCCGGCGCTGCTGGTGTCCACCGCCGCCGGCATCGTGGTGTCGAAGGGCGCCATCGAGGGCAAGATGCATGGCAAGCTGGCCTCGCAATTGGGCAACAACGCCAACCCGCTGGCCATCGCCTCTGCCGTTGCCGGCGTCCTGGCCTTGTTGCCCGGCCTGCCGACCCTGCCGTTCCTGTTCGTTTCCGGCCTGTCCGGCGCCGCCGCATGGCATCGCTTCAATACTCGCCATGCCCAGATGGAAGCGGCGGTTCCTGTCGTGCCGTCGCCCGACACCGCCCCGCCCACCGTATCGATCCCCGACGTCGTGCGGGTCGAACTGGGCTACGGTCTGCTGGATCTGGCTGGCGGCGCATCGAACCGGCTGCCCGACCAGATCAAGCGTTTTCGCCGAGCACTGGCGACGGAACTCGGGTTTGTGCTGCCATCGGTGCGGATTCAGGACAATGTGGAGCTTGATCCCTATGCCTATGCCTTCGCGCTGAAGGAAATCACCGCCGGCAAGGGCGAACTGCGGCCGACGATGCTGCTGGCGATCAGCCCCGGCGACCAGGCCCCGCAGATCGCCGGGGAAAAGACCGTGGAGCCGACTTTTGGCCTGCCAGCCTGCTGGATCGCGCCCGCCGCCGCCGATCAGGCGCGCGCCGCGCAATGGACCGTCGTTGATCCATCCACCGTGCTGACCACTCACCTGGCGGAGGTGGTCAGGGAAAACATCGCCGAGTTCCTATCCTACACCGAAACTCAGAAAATCCTGTCCGGACTTCCGCCGGATCAGCAACGGCTGGTGTCCGACCTCGTGCCCAACACCATCACCACGGGGGCCTTGCAGCGCGTCCTGCAGATGCTGCTGGCGGAACGAATCTCCATCCGCGACATGCCGACCATCCTGGAAGCGGTTCAAGAGGCCTGCGCCGGCGGCGCCAAATCTGTCATTCCGATCGTCAGCCATGTCCGCACGCGGCTGGCCCGCCAGATCAGCGACAGCCTGAGCGGGGAAACCGGTCACCTGGCGGTGATCGTGCTGTCTCAGGAGTGGGAGGAAATCATGACCAACGCCCTTGTCGGGCCGCCCGAGGATCGGCAGCTTGCCCTGGGCCAGGAAAAACTCAAGCTCTTCCTGGACCGCATCCGCTCGGTCGTGGATACCGCAGTGCAAGCCGGGGAAAAGCCCGCCCTGCTGGCCAGTTCGCAGATCAGATACCACGTTTTCTCGATCGTGGACCGGATCAGGCTGAACCTGCCGGTCATCGCCCAGACCGAGGTTCACAGGCGCGCACAGGTCAAGGTCGTGGGAACGATCTGACCGCACGAACCCGGTGCCAGTTGTCACCCGCACCCATAGGCGTAGCGTGAATGGAACGGGGCAACCAAAAAGGGAGAAATCACTATGAAGATCGCCAAGATCGAAGACCTGCACTGCGATGCTGGCTGGCGGACATTCTCTTTCCTGAAGATCACCACGGACGACGGCCTGATCGGCTGGTCCGAATACACTGAGGCCGATGGAAGCCGCGGCCTGACCTCCGTCATCCACGGCATGGCCGAAGCCCTGATAGGCACCGATCCACGGCCGGTGCAGGCCATCGATTCGCTGCTGTACGTAAAGCAGGTACAGGCACCGAACGGCGTCAATCAGCGCGCCATCGCCGCCATCGGCAATGCGCTGCTGGACATTAAGGGCAAGGCGTTGGGCGTGCCGGTGTATGAGCTGTTCGGCGGCCCGATCCGCCGCCGCATCCCGGTGTATTGGTCGCACTGCGGCACCTACCGCGTCCGCAATGCCGAGGCGGTCGGCGCCGCTCCGCTGCGGACCTATGACGATGTCGCCGCCATGGGTGCCGAGGTCAAACGCCGTGGCTTCAAGGCGCTGAAGACGAACATCCTGCCGCTCGACGGAGAAAAACTGGTTGGCTTCGGCCCCGGTTTCGGCCGCACCCCCGGGCACCCCGAACTGAACGCCGACCGTCACATCCTGCAAGCCGTCCACAACACCCTGGCCGCTTTCAGGGCAGGCGCGGGGCCGGACATGGGCCTGCACCTGGACGTGAATTACCACTTCAAGACCGAAGGCAACTTGAAGGTCGCCAAGGCCGTCGAACCGTTCGACCTGACCTGGCTGGAGATCGACACCTGGGACCCACAATCCCTGGCGCTGGTCCGAAGTAAGGCGCCGTGTCCGATCGCCTCGCTGGAATCCGTCTGTGGCCGACGGGCATTCCGTCCGTTCCTGGACGCCTATTCCACCGACGTGGCGATCATCGACGTGATCTGGAACGGCTTCCTGGAGTCCATCAAGATCGCCGCGATGGCCGAGGCGTATGAGGTCAACGTCGCCCCGCACAACTATTACGGGCACCTGTGTTCGGCCGTCAGCGCGCATTTTTGCGCCGTGGTGCCAAACTTCCGCGTGATGGAAATCGATATCGACAGCGTATCCTGGCGGGATGAGCTTTTCATCAACGCGCCAATCATAGACAACGGCGAACTTATCGTCCCGGATCGCCCCGGCTGGGGCGTCGATGTCAACGAAGCGGCGGTTCGGGCGCACCCGCCGAAAGGATAACCATGACCTCACCCACTCACGACATCCTGGGCATCGGCAACGCCATCGTCGATGTCGTCGCGGTAACCGACGACGCGTTCCTGTCCCGGCACGACATGCACAAGGGGGCCATGCAACTGATCGACGCAGCAGCAGCCGACCGGCTGTATGCCGCGATGCCCCCCGGCAAGGAAAGCAGCGGCGGATCGGTCGCCAACTCCTGCGCCGTCGCCGCCGTGCTGGGCAGCCGGGTCGCCTATATCGGCAAGGTCGCGGACGACCAGTTGGGCGGGGTATTCCGCCACGACATCAACGCGGTGGGGGTGCATTTCCCGACCGAACCGCTGGCCGGTGGTACGCCGACCGCCCGCTGCCTGATCATGGTTACCCCCGACGGGCAGCGGACCATGAACACCTTCCTGGGCGCGTGCGTCACCCTGGGTGAGGCGGATGTCGATCCTGCGTTGGTCGCCGCCTCGGCGATAACCTACCTGGAGGGTTACCTGTTCGATCCTCCGGCGGCGCAAGCGGCATTCCGCAAGGCTGCGGCGGCCGCCCACGCGGCTGGCCGTCAGGTGGCGCTGTCCCTGTCGGATGCGTTCTGTGTCAACCGCCATCGGGCAGCCTTCCTGGACCTGGTTTCGAACCATGTGGACATCGTGTTCGCCAACGAAGCCGAGATCACCGCCCTTTACGAGCGCAACACGTTCGAAGAAGCCGCCGAGGCCGCCAGGAAAGACGTTGCTCTGGCGGCGCTGACCCGCAGCGAGGCAGGAAGCGTGATCCTGCACGGTCAGAGCACGATAGCAGTCCCTGCGGTAGCGACGCAGGTAGTGGACACTACCGGGGCCGGCGATGCTTACGCGGCCGGGTTCCTGGCGGGGCTAACGGGCGGAAAAGGTCTGGACGAATGCGGCTGGATGGGAAGCGTCGCCGCCGCCGAGGTCATCAGTCACTACGGCGCCAGGCCGGAAGCGGATTTGCGGGCGCTAATCGGGGGATAAGGCCAGTAACGGGGCGGCGCCCGGCGCGGCGACCGCCACGTTAAGGCATTTGGTAAGTGCCCCACGCTCAAACGTGGAAACTTTCCCCACATCCGCAACGGCCCTTTTCGTTGGGATTCGTAAACGTAAATCCTGAGGTCAAATTCTTGACCTCGTAATCCATCACAGTGCCAATCAGAAACAAGGACGCCTTACGGTCCACCAGAACCGTAAGATCCTTGTCCTTCACCACCTCATCGGTCGGCGCCGGTTCCTCGGTCCATGACATGTCGTACGACATGCCCGAACAACCTTTCGTTTTGACACCGATGCGCAGCAGCTTGCCCCGCTCCCCAGCATCATACAGCCGGCGTAGCCGTTCTGCTGCCGCATCGGTCAGCGTCATCAGCGGCGGCAGTGCGCGTGTCTTGCGGGGGGGCGTCGTTGTTGTGCTCATGGTCCAACCTATGTCGTAGCCGATCAGAACATATTCAACTGCAGCCGAGCTTCCTCGGTCATGCGGGAAGGATCCCAGGGCGGATCCCACACGGTCTCGACGTTGCAGGACGTCACGCCCGGCACCGTCAGCACCGCATTCTGCACCTGCTCCGGCAGTTCCTGCGCGCTGGGGCAGGCGGGGGCCGTCAGGGTCATTTCAACCTTCACGCCGCCGGCATCGTCGATCTCAACCGCGTAGATCAGGCCGAGTTCATAGATATTCACAGGGATTTCCGGATCGTACACGGTCGCGATCGCTTCGATCAGCGTGTCTTCGTTGGGAAGCCCCGAAGTCTCGACGGGCTGTTCGCCATCTGGTGTCCAGACAGTGTTCGGTGGAGTCACGTCATTCACTGCTAGCCTCCTTCGCGCCATCCAGCGCGGCGATCAGAGCATGCCAGGGCAGCGTCGCGCACTTCACCCTGGACGGATATTCATGGACGCCAGCCAGCGGCTTCAGCCGCTCGATCGCCTCATCCAAACCGGAATCGCAGGCGGGGCAGGCGCCGGTGCGCGCCATCTGCCGAAACGATTCAAACAAGGCCCGCGTATCGGCTTTAGTGCGATGCTGCACCGTTTCCGCCATCAGGTCGGCCGAGGCGATGCTGATGGCACACCCCCTGGCCTCGAACCCGACGCGGCCCACAGTGTCGGAATCGAATTTGACCCAGACCTGAACACGATCCCCGCACATAGGGTTGTCGCCCTTTGCGGTGGCGTCGAAGTCCTCCAGACGAACCGCGTGACGCGGCCGCCGCCCGTGATCCAGAATAACCTCCTGATACAGGTCGCGCAGATCGTCAAAATTGTCCGACGGCGTCACGCGAAGAACTCCCGCACCCGGATCAGCCCATCCGCCAGCGCATCGATTTCGCCATGCGTGGTGTAGATGCCGAAACTTGCCCGCGCGGTACTGTCCAGATTGAAGCGGCGCATCAAGGGTTCGGCGCAGTGATGCCCGGCCCGTACCGCAATACCCTGACGGTCCAGTAAGGTCGCCACGTCGTGCGAATGCGCCTTTTCCAGGGTGAACGAAATCACGCCCCCACGATCCTGCGCCTGCCCGATAATATGCACGCCATCGATCTGCCCGAGACGAGCCAGCGCATGTTCGGTCAGGGCCGCTTCATGTGCCGTCATCGCATCGAACCCGATGGCCTGAACGTAGTCGATCGCGGCCTTCAGGCCG
>JAKBCJ010000018.1 GCA_021807975.1 Pseudomonadota bacterium
CAATCCGGCCGGCGTATCGGACCCGCCCACCCAGCGACCGTTCAACGGCCGGACCCCAGCCCGAATCCAGTCCGCCAGCGGACGCTTAGCCTCCCGCCCAGGCGCATCCAGACCCGCGGGCACACTGACCGCCTGGCCCCAGGTTTCGCCCGGACGCCAGCCGGATCGCGCCAGATAGTTGGCGATTGACCCCAGCACGTCGGGCTTGCTGGTCCAGATATCGCGGCGTCCGTGGCCTTCGAAATCGACGGCATAACGCAGGTAGCTGGTGGGCATGAATTGCGGCTGGCCCATCGCGCCGGCATAAGATCCGGTCATCCCACCCGGGGCAACATCGCCATGATCCAGGATTTTCAACGCCGCCATCAGTTCGCCGCGGAAAAAGCTGGCACGCCGCCCCTCCCACGCCAGGGTCGCCAACGCCTCCACGACCCGGAAATCGCCCGTTCCGGTGCCATAGCTGGACTCCAGCCCCCAAATCCCGGCCACCGCGCCCGGCCCCACGCCAAATCGCTGCTCCACCCGGGCGAACAGTGCCCGGTTTGCCGCCACCGCCTGACGGCCGTCGGCGATCCGTTTGTCGCCGATCACCACCCCGCGGTAGCGCGCCCACGTCCAGGTCGATTCGGGCTGATGGCGGTCGCGGTCCAGGACCTTCTGGTTCGGTTTCACCCCCGCGAACGCCCGCTGCAAGGTCGCGGGCGCGATGCCCGCCGCCCGGGCATCGGCACGCACGCCAATAAGGAACCTGGCAAAACTATCCGCCGGGGCGCCACGCGCCGAAGCGGAAATGATCGCGGGAAACGCGCTGGCGAGGAAAATGCGGCGGGTAGGCATGGCGCGCTTCCTGCCACGCCAGCCCGCGCCGGGGCAATCGGATTCGGCGATCCATTCGCACCGCCGGCGGGCCGGCTCACGGCGGTTCACTTTCATTTGAGAACGATATCGTTTTTCGCCATGACCGAAGCCGCTACTTTCAGATCGCCTCGAAGGAACGCTCGATGAACTATCTCTCCGGACTGTTAGCCCTGACGATCGCGGTCGCACCCGCCGTCCCCGCCGCCGCGCAGGTACAGAACTATTACCATTCGGGTGCCTGGACCGCTTTCAGCGGACGCAACCCTACTGGCGCCGCGGTCTGCGGCATCTCTACGTCCGACCCGTCGAACACCCGGGATTTATCGGTTCGATTCGATATCGGCGGCACTGTGACCACATTTTCCGCCAGTAAGCCCGACTGGACGATTCCCGACGATACCCATGTCACCGTCGTCATGCAGGTTGGACTGAACCTGCCGTGGACAGTGCAGGCAATCGGCCATGGACGCGCCATCGACTGGACACTGGATTCCGCCGCGATCCAGCAATTCGACCGCCAGTTCCGCAGCGCCCCGTCGATGACGCTGACCTTCCCCGATGGAAATGAGCCTCCCTGGGCGCTGTCCCTGACCGGATCGACCGCGATCAGCGACACGTTCGGGCGCTGCATCCGGGACCTCACACGCCAGGTGCAATCCAATCCCCCGCCAGCCGCCGCCCCGGCGCCGCAAGATAACACGCAGCCATTCAGCACGTCGGAGCCGCCGGCGGCACACTGACCCGGACACCCGATCGGGCGCCCCCCGATTTGGCGACCGGATCAGCAGCCCGGCCTCAGGTGTGAATCAGGCTGCATCCGCCGTCGGCCATCGGCCGGAACGCCTTGTCGGCCGGGGTGGTGGACAGCACGTTGAACACGTCCCATTCGCTTTTGCTCTGCGCCGGGGTCTTTACCTGAAACAGATAGCCCGGGCAGATGAAGCGCCCGTCCGGACGGATAGCGGCAGTACCGAAACAATCGTCGTCGGTGGGGTTGGCCTTCATCCAGTCGATCGCGGCGAGGCCCGCCTTCGCCTTGGCCGGCCCCAAAGCGGTGACGGCCTTCAGGTAATGCGTCACAGCGGCATAGCACGCGGCATGCAGGTCGCTGGGATAGTTGTTCGGCGTCTTCGTCAGAAACCGCTTGGTGAAGGCGCGTGTCCGGTCGTTCAGATTCCAATAGAAAATGCCGGAGATGAGCAGGCCCTGCGCCGTCTCCAGCCCCATCGACTTGACCTCGGTGATGAAGCCCACCAGCGCGGCGACCTTCACGCCCTGCTGCATCAGGTTGAACTCCTTGGCCTGCTTGACACAGTTTTCCATGTCGCCGCCGGTGTTGCACAGCCCGATCACCTGCGCGCCGCTGGCCTGCGCCTGCAGCAGGAACGACGAATAGTCGGTCGTTCCCGGGAACGGGTACGGCGCGCTGCCCAGCACCTTGCCGCCACTTTTCGTCACCAGATCGGTCAGGTCGTTCGCCAGGGCGTGGCCGAACGTGTAGTCAGCGACGATCAGATACCAGCTCCGCCCGCCATCCTTCAGGATCGCGCCGCCGGTCGAATGTGAGTCGAACCAGGTATCCGGGGCGAAATGCACCGCGTTCGGGCTGCAATATTTCCCCGTCAGATCAGCCGAGGCCGCGCCGGAAATCAGCAGCGCCTTGTTCTTTTCCACCACCACGCGATTCACCGCCAGGGCGATGGCGGTGTTGTTCACATCCGCGATTGCATCCACCTGGTCGCGATCGAACCACTGGCGGGCGATGGCAGACCCGACATCGGGCTTCTGCTGGTGATCGGAGGCCAGGATTTCAACATTGAAACCGTTTGGCTTGAAGTCCTCGACCGCCTGCTTCGCGGCCAGCACGGTGGTGGGGCCGGAATTGTCGCGATACTGGCCCGACAAATCGGTAAGCACGCCGATCCGGATGGTCGGCGTCCCGGCCTGTGCCCAAACCCGATCGCTGGCGGCGCCGAGGGCAATTGCGGCGGTGCCGCCGGCCAGGGCATTACGGCGAGAAATTGTCATACGATATCCCGAATTTTTCACTGCACGCGGTTCACCCGCGGGCACGATCACCCGCCGCTGCACCGCATCGATTTTGATTGATAACGCCGCCGGAAGCGGACGCCGGACCGTAGGCGCACCCCCCTGCGGGATCAAGATCGCGCGGCCGGGTTGAGCGTTCATACCAGCCGTGCGGTAATCCGCTATCGCGACAACAACCGTACAAGGAAACGTCGATGACCACGACCGCCTTCGGCCGCATCTTTCCGCCGCGCGACGCCTGGCTGGCGAAGGCCCCGGCCGAACCGATCCTCGATCCGGACCTGCCGATTATCGATACCCACCATCACCTGTGGTATCGGGCCGGCAGCGCCAGCGGCGAGTCGTGGGATGTGCCGGCCTTCCGCTATCTGCTTGACGAATTCCTCGCCGACTGCGCCACCGGCCACACCATCGTCGGCAGCGTGTTCCTGCAATGCCATTCGATGTACCGGGCCACCGGGCCGGTTCAGATGCGCCCCGTCGGCGAAACCGAATTCGTCGCCGGCATCGCCGCGATGAGCGACAGCGGCGGCTATGGCAAAACCAAGGTCGCGGCCGGCATTGTCGGCTATGCCGATCTGACCGCGGGCGACTGGGTTACCCCGGTGCTGGAAGCACATATCAGGGCCGGCGGAGGACGCTTCCGCGGCGTTCGGCACTCGGCGGGGTACGATGCGGATCCGGTCATCGGCAACAGCGCGCCGGGCATCCAGCCCGGATTGTACCTACGCCCGGACTTCAGGGCGGGCATGGTTCGGTTGGCGGCGCTGGGGTTGTCGCTGGATGCGTGGGGCTTTCACCCGCAAATCCCCGACATAACCGACCTTGCGCGCGCCTTCCCCGGCAGCAGCATTATCGTCGGCCATTGCGGCGGCCCGCTGGGCTATGGCCGCTATGCCGGCAAGAACGAACAGGTGTTCGCCGACTGGAAAGCATCCGTCACCGAACTGGCGAAGTGCCCGAACGTGACAATGAAGCTGGGCGGGATGATGATGCGCCTCGCCGCATACGACTACATGGGTATCGACGCACCGCCGTCGTCGGAACAACTCGCCACGCATTGGCGCCCCTATGTGGAAACCTGCATCGAACTGTTCGGCGCCGACCGCTGTATCGCCGAGAGCAACTTCCCGGTGGAAAAAATGGGAATCGGCTTCGCGGCGTTGTTCAACGCCCTGAAGCGGATCGCCTCCGGCTGCTCCGCCGACGAAAAAGCCGCCATTTTCGCCGGCACCGCTCGGCGGGTGTACCGGCTGGACTGCTGAGCCGAACGGTCAGGCGGCTTTCGACAAACGGTCGAAGGCCGCCAGCCGGGTGATCAGCGCCTCCATCTGATCGAGCGGGATCATGTTGGGCCCGTCGCTGGGCGCATGATCCGGATCCTGGTGCGTTTCGATGAACACCGCGGCGCACCCGACCGCCAGGGCGGCGCGGGCGAGGACCGGTGCGAACTCCCGCTGGCCGCCCGAGGACGTGCCCTGCCCACCCGGCTGCTGTACCGAGTGGGTCGCGTCGAACACAACGGGGTAGCCGGTGCGGGCCATGATCGGCAGGCTGCGCATGTCGCTGACAAGAGTATTGTAGCCGAAGCTCACCCCGCGCTCGCACAGCAGGATGTTTTGGTTGCCGGTGCTGGCGATCTTGGCCGCCACGTTCACCATGTCCCATGGCGCCAGGAACTGACCCTTCTTCACATTGACCGCCCGCCCGGTTTCCCCGGCAGCCAGCAGCAAATCGGTCTGCCGCGACAGGAAGGCGGGAATCTGGAGGACATCCACCACCTGCCCGGCGGCGCGGCACTGTTCTTCCGTATGCACATCGGTCAGCACGGGCAGGCCGGTCGCGGCGCGCACATCGCTGAGGATGCGCAACCCCGCGTCCATCCCGATCCCGCGGGCCGCCGCCGCACTGGTGCGGTTCGCCTTGTCGTAACTGGACTTGTAGATGATTTTGACCCCGGTGCGGTCAGACATCGCCTTCAACGCCCGGGCCATTTCCAGCGCGTGGTCGGCGGATTCGATCTGGCACGGTCCGGCGATCAGCACGAACGGAAGGCGATTGCTGATTTCGATATTGCCGACCCGGACGATGTGGGGGGATTCAGCATTCATGGATGAAGGTCCTTCCGATCAGTGCGTGCGGCGGTGGCCGTTGTCCTGGCACAGCGCCCCCCGGTCAAGCACATGCACCGCCGAGGCTGGCACCATCGGGATGCGGCCCGACGGCGAATCGGCTCGCCTGTCACCCACTGATGCAGAAAAGACACATCCGTGACAAATTTTTCTCCGCGCGCCCTATGCTTTTGCTATTAGGTAACCGTTCCTGATTTCAGGAGTTATCCACAGGGGCAAAACGGCGAAATGACAACGAGCCGTGAAAAACCGTCCGGGATAGGGTTGTCAGCTTTGCAACCCTGCTGTTACCGAAACTCTTGTCTGGCAAAGACAGCAGGAGCGGAGTCTGATGCAGCTTATTGGAACAGGAACAAAGGTTTGGCTTTTGAGCTCCGCGATCCTGTTCGCTTGCCCAGCTTTCATCGCTAACGCCTACGCGGCCCGGCATATCACGCATTCCGCCTCTGCCAATCATGTTCATAACGCATCCGCGCACGCAAAGGCGGTGTCGGGAACCAAGCCCGTTCGCGTCGCCAGCGGCAATCACCACAGCGCACATGCGTTCGGCATTTCCTGCGTGCCATTCGCCCGTCAGGTGTCGGGGATCCAGGTTGCCGGGAACGCGTGGCAGTGGTGGTATAACGCATCGGGTCAGTATGCCCGCGGCGACCGCCCGGAAGCTGGCAGCGTGTTGAATTTCCGAGCAAATGGGCGGATGCGGCTGGGGCATGTCGCGGTGGTGACCCGGGTCGTCAACTCCCGCGAGGTTATTGTCGATCACGCCAACTGGCAAAGCGGCGGCACCGTGTCGCGCGGCATGGCCGTGGTCGATGTGTCAGAGGCCAACAACTGGTCGGCGGTTCGGGTGGAACTGGGGCATCAAGGGACGTTCGGGTCGGTGTACCCGACTTATGGCTTCATCTATAACCGCCCGGAGACTGGCGCAGTCATGGCCAGCGTGTCCCGCCCGGCCCCCCAACCCGCGATGAACCCGGTTCCGTCCGACCTGCGTCCGGCCGCGGAACGTCCCTGGCAGACGGTGGAGGAGGTTGCCGAATCCCCTGCCACCCCGCGCAAAGTCATCGATTTGCGAATCAACTCCTCGATCGTCCACTAACCAAAGCCGATGCGGCCCGGATGTCCCGGATCGCACTGGCTGGCTGGGGTTGGCGTCAGCTTTTAATGAGCGGACAGGCGTGATCGGATAGTGGCCGGAACGCATCTTCGGCCGGCGTCGTACCGATCAGCTTATACAAATCCCACTCCTGCTTGCTCTCCGACGGCTTCTTGACCTCGAACAGATAGGCAGGGGTGATCTTGCGCCCGTCTTCGCGGATTTTGCCCGGCCCGAAGCAATCGTCGTCCGTCGGCATCGCTTTCATACGGGCGACGGTGGCCGCACCGCTGCGCTTCGCCTCCGCGGCACCCATGTGTTGCACTGTTTTCAGGTAATGCAGCGTGCAGGAGTAATTCCCCGCCTGCGCCATATTCGGCCACAGCGTCACTTTGGGCTGAATGCGCTTCTGAAAACTGCGTGTCCGGTCGTTCAGATCCCAGTAATAGGTTTCGGACAGGCGGGTGCCCTGCGCCATCTCGATCCCGACCGCCCGCATGTCGGTGGTATAGGCGACCATGGCGGCGATATTCATCGTCCTGGTCAGGCCGAATTCGTGCGCCTGCTTGATGACATTGATCAAATCCGACCCCGCGCCGCAAATCCCCAGTATCTTCGCACCGGACGCCTGTGCCTTGATCAGATAGGAAGAAAAGTCTGTTGTCTCCGGGAACGGATAGATTTCCGCGCCCAGCACCTTGCCGCCGCCGGCCACAACGAACCTCGTGGTGTCGCGCTGGGTCGCCTGACCGAACGCATAGTTCGGGGTGATAAAGAACCAGGTGTCGCCGCCGGCTTTAACCATCGCCCCGCCGGTCGAACGCGCTTCCATGTAGGTGTCGAACGCCCAGTGCATCGAATTCGGCGTGCAGGCCTTGCCAGTCACGTCCGACGATGCCGTGCTGGTGGCGATCATGATCTTGTCTTTCTCCTTCACGATCGACGCCAGGGCGAGCGCACAGGAGGTCGCGGCGATATCGATAATGATATCCACGCCGCGGTTGTCGAACCATTCGCGGGCCAGCGATACGGCAACATCGGGTTTGTTCTGGTGGTCGGCGTCGATTACCTCCACATTGAAGCCATGCGCGGCGAATTCCTGCACGGCCTGCCTGGCGCAGATCACGCCGGTTGGGCCGTTCACATCGCGATACGGGCCGGACTGGTCGTTCATCACCCCCACCCTGATGACCGGATTGGTCCGCGCGCGGGTTCGAACGATGGGTGGGGCGGCGGTGGCGGCCACGGCACCGAGGACGGTTCGCCGGTTGATGATCATTGTTTGGCGTCTCCCTGTTGTTGGGGAACACGCTAAGCCCAACGGCGTTCTTGCGCGATAGGCTTGTCTCGCACCGCGGGATATGCGTTTCAGGGCGGATGACCGATCCTGTTCACGTAATCGGCGCCTCCGGGCGCTCTGGCCTTGCCCTGTGCCGTTCGCTGCTGGCCGATGGCATTGCCGTTGTGCCCGTTGTGCGAAACCCCGCCAAATGGCAGGCCGCCGGTCTGCCGGGAACGCCGCGCCAGGCAGACCTGCGGCAGCCGGATGCCTTGCGGGCGGCCCTGGACGGCGCGACACGCATCGTCTGTTGCGCCCACGCCCGCCACGCCGCCGCCATCGTCTCCGCCGCGCCCGCTTCCGCCATCCTCGTTCTGCTCGGCAGCACCCGCAAATTCACCCGGTGGCCTGACGCGCACGGCAACGGCGTCCTGGCGGGCGAGGCCGCGCTGCTGGCATCGGGCCGCCGCGGCGTCATGCTGCATCCGACGATGATCTATGGCGCACAGGGTGAGGACAACGTGCAGCGTCTGGCGGGGTTGCTGCGCCGCCTGCCCGCGATACCGCTGCCCGGCGGTGGCCGGTTTCTGGTCCAGCCCATCCATCAGTCCGACGTGACCCGCTGCATCCGAGCGGCGCTGGACCACGCGTGGGACCGGCCGCACAGCCTGACGATCGCTGGTCCGGACGCGGTGCGCTATGCCGATTTCGTCCGGGCGGTCGCCGCCGCCGCCGGGTTGCGGAAGCCGCTCATCGTCCCCTTCCCCGCCGCACCGCTGATCCTCGCTGCCCGGTTGACGAAGCACGTGGCCGCCCTGCCGACGATACAGCCCGAGGAAATCCGCCGCTTGATGGAAGACAAGGCGTTCGATACCGCCCCGATGCGTCAGACCCTGGGCGTGCATCCGATCCCGCTGGTGAAAGGGCTTGCGCTGACGTTCGCATACCCGCACGAATAACGATCAAGCCGGAGACCCCTATGCCGATCATGAACAGCATTGCCGCGTTCCATCCAGAGATGACCGCCTGGCGGCACGATCTGCACGCCCATCCCGAACTGTCGATGCAGGAAGCACGCACGTCGCGCGTGGTGCGGGAAAAGCTGGCGGAATTCGGGGTGGACGAGATCATTACCGGCATGGCGACGCACGGGGTGGTCGGCGTGATCCGGGCGGGGACATCGGACAAAGCGATTGGCCTGCGCGCCGATATGGATGCGCTGCCGATCCATGAGGAAACCGGCCTGCCGCATGCCAGCCAGACCCCCGGCGTCATGCATGCGTGTGGACATGACGGCCATACGGCGATGCTGCTGGGCGCGGCGAAATATTTGGCGGAAACCCGCAATTTCGATGGGACCGTCTATCTGATCTTCCAGCCCGCCGAGGAGTTCGAGGGCGGGGCGGATAAAATGGTAAAGGACGGACTGTTCGACCGCTGCCCGATGGACAAGGTGTACGGCCTGCATAACTGGCCGGAGGCAAAGGCCGGCACGTTCTTCTGGCGCACCGGCCCGGTCATGGCAGCGGTGGGCTTCTTCGAGATCACGGTGACGGGCCTGGGCAGCCACGGGGCGTCTCCGCATCAGGGGATCGATCCGATCGTTGTGTCCGCCCAGATTGTCACCGCATTGCAGACCATCGTTTCCCGCTCGATAGAGCCGGTTCAGGGCGGTGTCGTTTCCATCGGCAGCATCGCCGGGGGCGAGGCCTATAACATCCTGCCGGAGCGCGTGGTGATGAAAGGCACAGCTAGGTGGTATCTGCCCGAGGTCGGCGACAAGATCGAAACCGGCATGAACCGCCTGGTGCATGGCATCGCCGAGAGCTTCGGTGCCAAGGCGGAGCTGAACTTCTTCCGCCACGCGCCCGCCACGATCAATGATCCGGAGGCGACCGCACTGGCGATCGAAGCGGCCGCGGCGATCTCGGGGGCGGCCGCGGTGCGGGAAATGCGGGCACCCACGATGGGCGGCGAAGATTTCGCTTATATGCTGAATGCGAAACAAGGTGCCTATTTGATGCTGGGCGGCGGCAGCGGAAAGGGCGATCCGTTGCTGCACCACCCGAAATACGATTTCAACGACGATATCCTGCCGGTCGGTGCATCGTGGTGGGCGACGCTGGCGGAGCAGCAACTGGCGAAGGCCGGGTGAGCGGCGCGCCCGGCTTGGGCAAGTACTCCCCTATGACGGACCGGTTCCGTGTTCATGCCGCGCGCTCGTTTTGGGAAAGCACGAAGCGCGGGAAGGGCCACCGAGGACGGAGGCGGTTCAGACAGGCGCAGACCTTCGGTATCTTCCAGGCAAAATGAAAACAGACCGGCCGCACTCGTTTGCCGGTCTGTCCTCCGCCGGCGACAAACCTCCTGAAGCGTTCGCGCGGACGGTTTATATTTCGATTTCGTTACCGATAATTGTTTTTTCATGAGACGAATGATGTTATTGAGCCGGGAAGATCCGATCAAAAAATAATCGAGCGCCAGTATAATCGCCCCACAAGACGGCCAGGGCAAATTTACGCTCGTCGCCGCGGTTAAACACGGACGGGGTTCGAGACCACGCAAAGCGGCGGCATATCGGTCCTGGCTTAATGATGCTGCCTTGTTTTAGTATAGGATGTCATATCCAAGGATGCGCGATTGATCCCCCCGGGAAGTGACAGCGCGCTTGCAGTGCAGAAAATCGGCGATGTGCCAACGGTGTTGAATTGTCTCGGCTCACCGCTTCGCCGGGTCAGATCTCAACGGAAATCATCACCCGCATCTTGACGAACCAGATGTCGCGATAGTGGACCAGCAATTTCAGTTTGAGGGATGCCGACGCCATCGACCAGTTCTCCAAAAGCCAAGACGTCGATGCATAGCGTTGGTATAAAATTGGCGAAAGCGTTGGCGCAATGCACGAGGGCAATGACGCCTCATCGATTGAAATGACCGAGTTCCAAGGTGTTGGTGGGGGAATTGGCGGAGGGGATGAGATTCGAACTCACGGTACGGGTTGACCCCGTACAACGGTTTAGCAAACCGATTCACGGGGTAGTCGGCACAATGGCTTACGCGGCGACCATCGTCAGAACAATAGGTTAGCGAGTGCATGAAGCGCACGTCCGGCACGGTCGGCACAAAGGTCGGCACAGGGATCGGCACAAATCAGACTGATGTTGGCGGTTCGTTCAAACAACAGGTTCACATTATGTTCTGCATCGCAGAACTGCCCTATGGCGGTGTCTATGCCGCTGCTCCGCCTACGCCATTCCCTCGTGTCATGCGGCGCGGCCCGCTACAAGGTGACGGCTAGCGTCCAGTCAACAACCTATCGAGGTCATCAAGCGCTACCTTGAGTTTGTCAGCCACATCGCCGACGGACGACCCCAGCAGCCAGCGGTTCAGCGTTGTGTTTGCGGGGCGCGAACTCTCGGCGGCAGCGCGTGCCAGGGCCTGCGCCTTAGGGTTGTGCGTTACTTCGACCCTATCAGCGAGGTCCGATGCAGCGGCATAGGCCAGCGCGAGGGGGCCCAGCGCCTCATGCAGCCGGTCGCGTAGCTCCTCGGCAAGCTGCCTCGCCTTGCGCGGCTTCGCCGCATCGCCGGGCGATCCGAGCTTGCGGACGGCTTCTGCGAGGTCTGCGACCGACCGCGGCTTGGCCGGTGGCTTGGGCTGTTGGGTCATGAACCAGACGGCTTACGCGGCGCCGGAAGCCTAGGCACATTGCCGCTATTACCCGACGTCGGCGACGCCGGTAGCTGAATGTCGGTGACTAAGTTGGGCAGCGTCAGGCGCACGACATTCGGTGGCCCCGCTGGCGGCGGAGTCGCGGCTGAAGTGCTCGGCCCCCTGTGGCCGATTACTCCGCGTTGAGCAGACGCTGGTAGCGGTAGCCTCGGGTCCGAGTGTAGTGGCCTTATTCTGGAGAGCGCGATGAGGCGCTTGGCCAATGGATCATCACGGCACGCGTCGCACCAAGTCTCGAGCGCTAGGAGTGACACCGTCTTGCCTTCCGGCATTTTGCTCTTGCCGTTATCGAACGTATGGAACGCAGTCAAGGGGACGCCGTAGTCGGATGTCAGCACCAGCGCGCTGGCGAGATGGATCGCGTCAGGCGTCCCAACCTCGCGCCTGCTGCCCTGCTTAACGAACGGCAGACCCCGGATTTGCGCCGCGATCGCCATGACGTTCGGGTCAGCGCCGATGGGTATGATGCTGCCCTGGAAATCGTCAAGGAACTCGGCGAATGTGCCGTATTCAGCGCTCTTAAGCCGGTTGGATGGTATTTCGGCGATGGTGATGGAGGATGTGTAGATGGTACATTGGCCATTGCGACTCTCGTCCAGGAACTGTTGGATATGCTCGACATGGGCGCCGTGCTTATCCTGCTCGTCATTCAGGTGCGCTATGAAAACGCAGGCATCCCAGTAGTAGTGCATCGACACCTAGTTCCAGTCCTCCGCCGGATCCGAATCCGGAATATCAAATGCACCGCGCCAGCGCCCTAGGTTTGCGTTGGAGGCGGATTTAACCGGCTGGATTGATGTGATCTCGAGCCGCTCTGGCAAGCCAGATGACGCCCCGTAGTGCGCCCGACCGTAGGCCAGGACGCGGCGCTTGAGCGCGAGGCGGATCTCCGGCATCTCCAATGCGCTAACAGTGCACACGATTTGCTTACCCCCCGCCGACAACACGAGAACGCCCTTCCAGAGCTCTCCGCGTAGGTCGACCTCCTCAAGCCTGCCCTCAAATGACCCGTAAGCGACGCCGACAAACCTGACGTCGCGGCCCTTCTTTTCAGCCTCAATTTCCAGAACCAGTGAGCGGGCCCGCTTCCCCAGCATCTCGTCTAGACGGATGATGTTACCACTGGTCGACTTGAGCTCTCCGAAGGCGAACGAGTGACCACTGCCGTTATTCAGCGCCGCGATTTCGCGCACCACTGGCAGCGAAAGCAACCGCGCACTTGGTCGGTTATCGCGCACTGCCTGCACGGCATCCTCGAAGTAGTCGAGGCCGGAGCAGGGCACCGATCCTGGCAGGTAGACCTGTTCTCGCACGCTGGCCGTCGCCGTGTTTTTGCGGAGGTCCGTCAGCAGCAGCTTGTGCCGTCTACGCCCATTTACCGCCTTATCCGATGACCGGATGCCCTTGAGGAACGAGGTGAGCTTGCGGGCGAACACGTCCGCGTCCACCTCGTCGTTGAACTCTTCGAGGCCGTGCAGCGTCAGAGTGAGTTCCCGTCGTTCGACCATCTCGGCCGCCACCATCCCTTTCCTACACCTAACCCTATTTCGGTCCACCGCGCCATAGGGCTACCATTGCGCAAGGATTACCTACCAAAGTCCTTGCCTCTCAATAGCCTCCGCCGATTCGTTCCTAGGACCGCTCATAATGCTTCGCCCGACCTTCTCAGGCTCCCTCTAACCGGCAGTCACCTGTTTTATGGCGATAACCTGCAAATCCTTCGGGAGCATATCCCCGAGGTGAGCGTCGACCTGGTCTATCTCGATCCGCTCTTTAATTCGGACGCAAACTACAACGTTCTTTTCAAGGCGCCGACCGGCGAGCAGCCCCAGGCTCAGGTTGAGGCCTTCGAGGACACTGGAACGCCAATGCCGAGCAAGCCTTCGACGAGGTGACGACCAGCGAGTATCCGACGCAGAAGCCGGTTGCCCTGCTGGCGCGCGTCATCGCGGCCTCATCGAGAAAGGGCGATGTGGTCCTAGATCCGTTTTGTGCCTGCCGGACCTCGATACACGCCGCCCAAAAGCTCGAGCGCAAGTGGGTTGGCATCGTCGTCACCCACCTGGCCATTTTCCTGATCGAGAAGCGGCTCAAGGACGCCTTCCCCAGCATCGCCTAATACTGTGCACGGAACCCCTAAGGACGTCGGTGGCGCCCAGGCGCTCGCGGCGGCCGACAAATATCAGTTCCGGTGGTGGGCCGTTAGCCTGGTCGACGCGGTGCCATTCGGCGGCAAAAAGAAGGGTTCGGACGGCGGTATCGACGGCATCGTCTACTTCAAGCCGGATGGCAAAGTTACGGAACGGGCGCTGGTCTCAGTGAGAGGCGGCGCCAATGTAGGGGTCGCCATGGTCAAAGACTTGATAGCCACGGTCGCGCACGAGAAAGCCAAGATAGGCGTATTCATCACCCTGACTTCGCCGACCAAGCCCATGACCGTCGAGGCGGCCAAAGCGGGGTTCTACGAGCCGCCGCACCACGCCCAAATACCCAAGGTTCAGATTTTGACGGTCGCGCAACTTTTCGAGGAGCACAAGCCGCAGATCCCCATGATCACAAGCGTGTTCAAGAAAGCTGGCAAGGAATAGGACGCCCAGCCATCGCTGCTATGGGGCCAATTAGCTTCCAGCCGTCTACGTGCATCTATCCCCTTGTAATTGATCCATTTTCTGGCTAGATAACCGCTCCCGGAACGGAGACCTTCATGCCTGCCTGCAATGGAATAGGTGACCACTCCACCTCCCGCAGGTAGCCAGCCAGGCCGCCTGCGTGTCCCGATTCGCAGGAAAGGTAGGCCGATTATGTCAACCAACGACGACGACATTGCGGGCGGCGATGGTCGAGCTGATGTGGAGCGCAGGAAGCGGCAACGCAGCATCCGGTCGCGTTACGCGAGGGACGGAGAACACCTCCCTGGCGTCAGAGATTTGATTTTGGGCTGCTCCTTGCTCGGTTCCGACATCTGGCAGGATGCAGGCGCATGGGCCACCCGCGTGCTGCCGCGCATCCCAACTGCGACAGAATCAGGCGCCCGCCTCGCCTCCGCAGTTTCTCAGCTCACCGTCGAGCCATCGCTGGCCGAATATCGGCGCGCGATTGATGCCCTGTCGGCGGCCAACGGTATCAATGATATCGACATCCCGATGCTCTCCGCCCGTCTGGATTTCTACGCGGCAAGCAGCGGCTGCGCATCCGCGAGCCTGCGTGTAGCAATGCATGCTGATCGGCTCGCCCGCGCCGTCGACTGTCCGAGCGATGAGGCGGCCTTGCTGTTCGAGGCCGCACTGGGTTGGGTTTCTGTTGCTGCCAATCCCCGGCCATCCAGCGACCTGGCGCGGCGCGCGGGGCTGCTGGAGGGAACGCGCGCCGAGGCCGCAACATCGGGATCTGTGGCCGTGCGCGAAATCCTGCATGCCGCGGAAGCAGAGGCGGCCACCATCATCGAGCCGCACCGGCAGTCACCGCCGCACGACCCGATCCGCCGCGATCGACGCACGACGACGATGGAGGCCCGCGCCCTGGATGTGGACTGCGACCTCGGCGAAATCCTTGAGCAGGCCAACACGAAGCGGGATGCCGCGGTCGTGGTGGTGCCTGCTGTAGGTGGCGCAGAAACCACTGAAGGACGGCGGATCAAGACCGCATACGAGAGCAGCATCGGACGCGCCCTGCCGCTGCCGACCGTGCCCGACCTGGCGCCGATGCGCGCTGCGCTGGCCTTCGAGTTCCCGCATGCTATCGCTGTTGTTGACAACATCCTTGGTGAGCTGCACGGCCGCGAGCATGTCAGATTGCGCCCACTCGTCCTTGTCGGCGAGCCTGGGTGCGGGAAGACGTCGTTTGCCGCCCGCCTGCTCGAGCTGCTCGGCATCCATTTCCAGGTCTACAACTGTGGTGCCGCCGCTGACTCCTCGATCGCGGGTACCCCCCGACAATGGAGTTCTGGGGCCCCTGCGCGTTGCGTCGATCTGGCGCTTCGATACAAAACGGCGGCGCCCGGGATCATTCTCGACGAACTCGCCAGGGCCGCCATAGAGGTCGGGAAGGTTGCCCTCCCCGCCCTCCGAACCGTGCTGGCGGATCTCCCGCACACGGCTCTCCAGTCGGTGGTTTTACCTTCAAGAGGACTGGCTGACCGCATCCCGGGCTCCTTGCAGGCTGAACAACCCGAGTTTGGCAAAATAGGCGTTTGGCCATCGCACATGATCGGCCCCGTGTCTCTTCGATATTCCCTCCAGCCGCTGCTGGCGCCGCAGAATGCTCCGCAACCGGCGGCGCACCCAGCCGTCCACGAACCGGAAGGTCGGACGATAGCTGTGCTGGAAGTAACCAAACCAGCCCCGAAGGACCGGATTGATGTCCGCGATTACCATGGCAAGCGCTTTCCCCACATTCCGCCCCGTCTTCGAGCGGATCGTATCCTTCAGCTTGTCCAGGCTCTTCTTACGCGGCCAGCGACGGTCGCGCTCGAAGTGGTAGCCGAGGAAATCGAATCCGTCCGTCCGGGCGTCCACCACCTTTGTCTTGACCGGGTGCAACGTCAGACCGGCTTTCTCTGTCCAGTCCCGCACCACTCCAAGCGCTTCGGCGGCTTGCTGTGGGCTTCGGCACAGCACCACGAAATCGTCCGCGTATCGCACCGTCTCGAACCCTTGTCCGGCCATCAAGCGGTCCAGCGGGTCCAAGTAGATGTTGCTCAGCAACGGCGAGATCACCGCACCCTGAGGCGTGCCCTGGTCCGGCACCCATTCACGGGTGTCTTCCAGCACACTCTGGCCGAGAAACGCCTCAACCAGTTTCAGGATCCGGCCATCGGCCACCTTGCACGCCACGAGGGCCAGCAGGCGGTCTTTCGGGATCGCGTCGAAGTAGCTCTTGAGATCGGCGTCAACAACGTGGATATATCCCGCTTTCAGCAGTTCATCCACGCGGCGCAGGGCATCCTTGCATCCCATGCCCGGCCTGAACCCATAGCTTTGTGCGGCGAAGTCCCGCTCGTATATCGGTTCCAGCACCATGCGCAACGCCGTCTGGACCACCCTGTCCTGGATGGTCGGTATGCCCAAGGGACGCATCTCCTGACTTCCCGGCTTCGGAATGAAGTGCCTCCGGATCGCCTGAGGGCGGTAAGTGCCCATCCTCAGACTCTCACTCAGCCGTTCCAGGTTCGTGTCCAGTTGGCTCGCGTACTCTTCGATGCTCACGTGATCCACACCCGCCGCGCCGCGATTGACCTTTACCGCGGCAAACGCCGCCCGCAGCGTGGCGATGGGATAGAGCTTGTCGATCAGGCTATGCCATTTGCCGCCTTTGACCCCTTGTTCCAGGGTCGCCAGCATCCGCTCCGTCCAGACCGTCGGTTCGGCCCTCGGCTGTCCATGCCTCGCCTCTCCGGCTCTTTTACCCGGGGTGGTCCCCGGGATTGTCACCGGTGTTTGTCCATCCGTTCCAGTCATCGCGTCTCCACCTTCCTGCCCCCCTTCGCTCCCCCGGCGTTACCCGGCTTCGACGCTACTATGGAGGCTCTGACTCCCGCGCGTGGGACCGGCTTCCGGCCTGGATGGCCTTCCGCTGTTACCCCCTGCGATCGGACGCGCGGGTCTCTTCGCTTCACGTACCGCACCTTCCGGACTCTCCGTCTCCAACCACCGCACCGCTCCCGCCGATCGCTTTGTCACCTGTCCTGTCAGCGTCGAGGGCTTCCCGTTTGTCTCGGGTCTGGGCTTCGCCGGTCCACCGGAGGCTCGCCAGACAGCACGGCCGAATCGAGTTCGTCATCCTACGGATTGTCCGTTCGCCTCGCGTTGCTCCCCACGCCACCTCACGGCAACGCAGTTACGGTCGGCTACAGGACGGAAACAGGTTTCCCTGAAGGGGACTTTCACCTCTCTGATGTGATACGCTTGCGAACGCACGATGGCCGGAGGAATGGCCGGTTAACGGATGCTCTCCATGGGTTTCTCGAGCCAGCGTCCGCAAGCCGCTACATGGATGTCTATTTCGAGAGCGAATGCGACGTCAGCCATGTGATCTGGCTCGGGACGGCCAATGACCTCGACAGCGTGCCCGCCTCCCTCCGCGACCGCATGCGCATCCTCCGCATGCCGTCGCCGGGCCCCGGCCACCTGTCCTTGCTGGCGCCTGCGCTGCTGCGCCGCGCCGTCGCTGAGCGCGGGTTGCCGCAAGCATGGGCCACGCCGTTCGATGGCCTGGAGATGGACGCGCTGGCGTCCGCGTGGAAGGGCGGATCTCTCCGCAAGCTGCGGCGGCTGGTCGACGGAATCCTCGCCGCCCGCGACCGGCCAGTGGGTGCGCTGTCCTAACACCTACGCAGTCAGCAGTTTGATGTAGTAATCTTCAGCGCGCATTGTAGGTAGAAACGCAAAAAGCCGGGGCGCCCTCATCGGGCGCCCCGGCCGCGCTTGGATCGCCATTTACTGCCGCCGTCCACCGCGGCCTCGTGCCGGGACTCGTTCACGACGCGTCGCCCCTTGCGGGAGCGGGAGCCTCTGTAGCGGGCCTGTCCCGGGCCCGGCCTTCTCGCATTCCTATCGTCGCCCGTTTCTTGGCGGGACACAAGAATATCTACAAGGTCGTCGCACTATTTTTGGTTTACCACGAGGATTGGCACAATGACACAGGACTATGTTGACAACATCCAAGAACCGGCAGCCGGGCGCACAATGTCAACATAGTATCCCATAGAAGATTTTCAGACGTTAGATACGAAAAGGCTCGCGCGGGACATGCGGTGGGGTGAGCATCAGTTGTGCCCCCCGGATAAAATGAAGTGCCATGCAGCTCTTTTTCGAAACCGCACGCCTGCGTTGGGAGGGCGTAACCAAATTCGGTGACCCCGCCGTGCCCGCCCTCAAGGCGGCGGGTTTTCGCTGGGACCCCAAGCATGTTCGCTGGCAGACCGCGGATGTGCTGGCCGCGATGAAGTTACGCGACTACGCCGATGACGGCACCCGCCTTCGCCTGGACGCGGAAGCGGCGGCGGCCCTCGAGGCGAAGGCGGCGGCCGACGCCGCGGCGACCCGTGCGGTGGCGGCCAGCCGGGCAACGGACGCGGATATCTTCCTTCCCTGCGGTCCCGGGCGCACCTTCCTGCCCTATCAGCGCGCCGGGATTGCTTTCGCGCTGGCGCGGCCAAACATGCTCATCGGCGACGATATGGGTCTCGGAAAGACGGCTCAGGCCATCGGCTTCGTCAACGCTGACGAGAGCCTGCGGAAAGTCCTGGTGATCTGCCCGGCATCGCTGGCCCGCAACTGGGTCCGTGAGTTCGGCTTCTTCGGCTCGCGGCCGCTCTCGACCGGCATCGCGACGATGAAGGAGGTGCCTGGCACGGACATCGTCATCGCCACCTACGACGTGTTCTCGCGTTCCACCGCGGCTGCCGAAGCCATCCGTGCGGCGACATGGGATGTCCTTGTCCTCGACGAGGCGCATTTCCTCAAGAACGGAGAGTCCAAACGCACCCGGGCCATCCTGGGCGCCAATGGCATCCAGGTGTCGAAACGCCGGATCTATCTGACCGGCACGCCGGTGACGAACCGCCCGATCGAGCTGTGGCCGCTGGTGCACTCGCTCGCGCCTGCCGAATTTGACGACAAGTTTTCCTTTGCGCGCCGTTACTGCAACGCGCACCGCAATGACTATGGCTGGGACTTCTCGGGCGCGTCGAACCTCGAGGAACTTCAGGACCGGCTGCGCGCCACGGTGATGGTCCGCCGCCTCAAGAAGGACGTGCTGACCGAGTTGCCGCCCAAGCGTCGCCAGATGATCGAGCTCCCGGCCGATACGCCGGAGCTGCGCGCCGCCCTTCGGACCGAGGCGGAGTCCGAGGCCGGGCAGGACGCCCGTTTGGCCCGCCTGCGCGCCGCGGTGGCGGATTCCGAGAAGGACGGCCAGGACTACCAGGCTGCCGTGCAGGCGCTCCGGGCGGGCGCGCACGTACGCTTCACGGAGCTGGCCCGCGTCCGGCACCTGACAGCGATGGCCAAGGCCCCCGTCGTCGCCGGGCATGTGCGCGAGGTCGTGGAGGCGGGCGCCAAGGTGCTGGTATTCGCCCACCACAAGGACGTCGTGGACATCCTGCGCCGGGCACTTGCCGACCCCGGCGTGGTCGAGATCACCGGTGGCACCGCGCCCGCCAAGCGCCAGGGCATCGTCGATCGCTTCCAGCAGGACCCGGAGATCAGGGTGTTTGTCGGCAACATCATGGCGGCTGGCGTCGGCCTGACGCTGACCGCCAGCGCGCACGTCGTCTTCGCCGAACTCGACTGGGCGCCGGGCAACCTGTCGCAGGCCGAGGACCGCGCGCACCGGCTGGGGCAGCGGAACGCGGTCCTGGTGCAGCACCTGGTCCTTGAAGGGTCTATCGACGCCAAGATGGCGAAAACGGTCATGGCGAAGCAGGAGGTCATCGACGCCGCGCTGGACAATGTCGAGGATCCCGAGGAGCGCGCGCGCCGCATCGCCGAGTTCCAGGCCGCCTTCGACGCCGAGGTCGAGGGGGCCCTGGAGAGCGCCAAGGCCCGCCAGGCCCTCTTCGGTGCCGCCGGACAAAAGCGTGAGGCCGATCGTGCGGCACGCAAGGCATCCCGGGCCGAAGCGATCGCGGAAGCCATCGAGCGGGCGGCAGCACGTGCGGCCGCCCGTGAGGACCGGATCAACGCCTCCATCGTCAAGATGGCCCAGGCCATCAAAGCCGGAGAGCCGCCGGACGATGCCGCGCGGGCCGCTATCATTGCCGGTCTGGGGGTGCTGTCCGCGCTGGATCCGGACGGCGCCACGGAGCGTAACGACGCGGGCTACAACAAGCCGGACAGCTATCACGGCCACTTTCTGGCCCGTCTTGCCTCGCTGGACGACGCCCAGGCGATCGTCGGGCGGGACCTTGTCCGCAAGTATCAGCGTCAGCTTGATCCCGGGATCGTGGCGCTTGCGCTCGGAGAGCCGCTGCGCGAACGCAAGGCCACGAAGCCCGGGCATGCGGCGGCGGAAGGCGTGCCGTCAGAAGCCGTGGAAGCGCGTGCCCGGCCTGCTGAACCGAGTGCGGAAAAGAAGAAGGAACCTGCCACCACTGTGTCCACTGCTCCTCGGACTGGGAGCGGGGATCGAGTAGCAACGGAACCGAAAATTCGATTCAGGCTGGAGACCGGGCAGAGCTGCAAGACCCGTGGAACCGCACACGACCCAACCCAGTCATCGGGCAATGCTTCGGCGGACGTCCAAGAGCAGTCATTTGCGCGCGCTGGTCAGTAGCTGCTCTGCGCCCATTGGGGTCATCACCCGGTCGGCAACCTGTGCCTGATAGCGGACATTCAGCGGGTGCGTTAGGCTCGCGCGCACAGCGCGCCGGGCCAAAGGAAGAGTTCGGGCATCGGAGACTCCCCACGCGCAGAGAACCACGTCGCGCCGAACGGTGTAAAGGGTCCTGACCCTAGCCATCCACCGAACACCAGCCTGCGTGGGCCCACCCCAAACGAGTTCGCAGCATGGTCGAGGACGGACCACAACCAGAATGGAGTCCGGTTATGAACGGGGACATATTGGGCGCCAGTTCAGACCGAACCGCAAACAAAGCCTCGAACGCGTCACGGATTGCACCATACCGCGCCTTGCAACCTGATTATTCGAGGCGTCTAACCGCCTCTTCGATCGAGTGGTCGACACTGCTCACGCCCCCCTTGACCACTGTTGCATCGTCTGAAAAATACTCGAGGCTCAGCCTTGGACGATCATGTATCTCGGGATCCGAAATTGGGCCTATCGGTTTGGATCAACGATCGCTGTATTGACTGGCGTGCTGGCGAGAAGAACTGAGAGAAGGCCGGTAAGGACGTTCCGATGCAAGCCGCCTCCATTTCAACGAATAATTTCAGGCGGTCCGGGATTGGGCGGCGCCGGGATCACAACGAAGGTCACCTCTAACGCGAGGTCCGTGACGTGCGAGGTGCATCGCGTGTTGTCCCTAGCGTCCAAATGATCCGTATCGGTAAAAGCGCCCACTAGCGCGAAGCCCCATCCTCTCGGGGCCGGGCCGCCCGCTTGTGGCGGGGACTCAAGCCCCGGCATCACGCGGCGCCGGAACAGGTCCGTCACGTCCCACCGACCGCGCGGTCCGATCTTTCGGAAAGTGACGTCCAACAAGGACTTTGGGCGGTCATCCGGCAACGTACCCCAATCCACGCTCGGCACCCGCAGGAAGAGGCAGCCTTCGGGCTTCTCCTCCCGATCCCCGTTGCCATTGGTCCAACATGCCAAGGTGTCGACCAGGAAGCCGCCCTGCGTGAAGACGAGGGCGAAGCAGTCAGGAGTCTCGTTCTCGTTATAGCGGAGCACGACCCGTTCCAGTTGCTTGAGACCGGGAAAGGACGTGAAAGGCTGAATATCGAAGTCGAACGCGAAACGCCTGACCCAGGACACGCAGGAATCGCTGTTCGAAACTTCGACCTGTCCCCACCCCGCATCGCCAAAAACACCGGGTCCGCTCGGTGGCGAGGCGTTGCGAGGACCTGCCCCACCGTGGCTGCAATCGATGCCGTGCCCGATAAACGTACCGATTACGGGCGTGTCGCTGAACGAGCGTATCGTATTGTTTTCGTTCCAG
Source organism: Pseudomonadota bacterium (assembly GCA_021807975.1). Classification (GTDB taxonomy): domain Bacteria; phylum Pseudomonadota; class Alphaproteobacteria; order Acetobacterales; family Acetobacteraceae; genus Rhodopila. The sequence goes on from JAKBCJ010000018.1 coordinate 21,768, forward strand.
CCACTCACCCGCAAGACAACGGTCTGTCGGTCTACGTCGAAGCTTGACCAGAACATCCGCTCGTCGCCGTTCGCGCCGGTCCAGGCGGCATAGATCCGGTTCTGGAACATAGCAAGCGACGGGCCTGTCGAGGAGCCGCCGCCGATTCCCACTTGCTGGGGAGCCCATTGCGCTCCGTCGAAACTAGACCAGAACATCCGCTGGTCTGCGCCCCCACCCTTCCATCCGGCAAACAAACGGAGATCGGAGTTCGTCAAGCCAGTCTGGAAAACGGCCAGGGAGGGGCGGCCGCTGGAGCCGCCGCCGATACCGACCTGCTGCGGGGCCCAGGTTTGCCCGTCGAAGCTCGACCAAAACATGTGTTGGTCGCCATTCGCGCCGTTCCAGGCGGCGTAGAGGCGATTCTGGAACACGGCC
>JAKBCJ010000353.1 GCA_021807975.1 Pseudomonadota bacterium
CCACGCTGGTGCGGCGGCTGCCGGAACCGATCAAGAAAATCATCGGCGACCTGTCCGACGAGGAGCGCGTGCTCGTCGGCCTCGACGTGAAGTCCGTCGTTAGATGAGCAAGAGCAACTCGCCCGAAACCCGACCGAATGCCCTGGAAGGCCCCGGCGCGGCGCCGCCGGCGGATCGTTACGTCCTGCGGCTTTACATAACGGGTTCCTCCCCGCGGTGTATCAGGGCGATTTCGAACATGCGGAGGATTTGCGAAGTCTATCTGGAAGGCCGCTACGATCTCGATATCGTCGATATCTCCCGCGACCCGATCCGCGCGGAAACCGAGCAGATCATTGCCGCGCCGACATTGATCAAGGCATTCCCGCCGCCGCTGCGTCGCTTCATCGGCGACATGTCGGAAACCGACCGTATTCTGACCGGACTGGGTCTGCGCCTCCTGTCCCGCCCGGGGCCGCCGGCCGGAAACGTCCAATCCCCATGAACCTGAACCCCGGCCCCACATCGGCGATACTGGAAGAGAATGCCCATCTTCGCGCCAGGCTGGCGGAAGCGGAGGATACGCTGCGCGCCATTCGCGCCGGGGAAGTGGATGCCCTGGTGGTCCAAAGTACTGCCGGGCCGCGAATATACGTCCTGCAGGGTCAGGACGCGGAAGCCACACGCATGCGCGGTGACATGCTGGCGCAGGTGAGCGATGCTGTCATCGCGGTGGACAACGATTCCGGCGTCATTTACCTCAACGCCGCCGCCGAGCGGTTATATGGCCTGGCGGCTGCGAAGGCGCTGGGGCGCGATCTGGCGGATATCTTTGAAACACGCTGGCTTCAGCCCGGTGACGAAGCAGCCGCCGCGGCGACCCTGAGCAGGCACAGCGAATGGCGCGGCGAAAGCGTCCATGTAACCCATGACGGCCGCGCATTGAATGTCGAATCGAGCATAACGATCCTGCGGGAGAAGGGCGGACAGGCAAGCGGCACACTCGCTGTGATCCGCGATGTGACGCAGCGCCGAAATCACGAAAATGCGGTTCTGGTGTCCGAAATACGCTACCGCCGCCTGTTTGAAACGGCGCATGACGGTGTGCTGATCATCGACCCTGGCACCCGGCGGATCGTCGATGCCAATCCGTTCATGACGTCGATGCTGGGCTACCCGCACGACCAGTTGGTCGGGAAGGAACTGTTTGAGATCGGCTTGCTGAAAGACCAGGCGGAGAGCCGGGAAATGGTCCGCGATCTTAACCGGGTCAATCAGGTTCGGTACGACAACCTGCCGCTGAAACGCCGCGACGGCCAGCATCAGGAGGTCGAGGTGGTGGCCAATCTGTACGACGAGAACGGGTCGCCGGTCATCCAGTGCAATATCCGCGATATCACCGAACGCAAACGGGACGAGGCGCATGTCCAGTTGCTGATGGCGGAAATCAACCATCGCGCCAAAAACCTGCTGGCCGTGGTTCAGGCCGTCGCCCATCAAACCGCGAAATACGGCGATCCCGCGAGCTTCGCGTCCCGTCTGGCGGACCGTATCGACGGTTTGGCGGCGGGGCAGGACCTGCTGGTCAAAAATCTGTGGCAGGGTGTGGAAATGGCGGATCTGGTCGCGGTCCAACTGGCCCATTTCAAGGATATGATCGGCACGCGCATCCTGATCGGCGGCCCGGAGGCGCTGCTGACGGCTGCCGCCGCGCAAGGAATCGGGATGGCGCTGCACGAGTTGACTACCAACGCGGTGAAATACGGGGCGCTGTCCAGCCCAGCGGGGCTGGTGCGGATCGCATGGCAAACCACGGCCGCCGAGGCCCCTGTGTTCGCCATTTCGTGGCTGGAGGAGGGTGGCCCGAAAGTGGTGGCGCCGACCCGCAACGGCTTCGGTCAGGTCGTCACCGGCCGCATGGCGGAGTTCTCGGTCGATGGCACCGTCGAAATCGATTTTCGCGAAGGGGGGCTGACATGGACATTAACGGCACCGGCGGCGAATGCCCTGGCACTGTTCGCTGCAACGCCCTGACGGGGGATCATGGCCCGGAATCATGCAATGACCGATAATCCGCTGCCCAACATCCTGATCGTCGAGGACGAGCCGTTGCTGGCGTATATGCTCGAGGAGTTGCTGACCGAAGAAGGCTTCAAAATCGCCGGCGTGGCAACCCGGCTGGAGATGGCCCTTACCATGATCGCTGCCGGCGGCTGCGACGCGGCCATCCTGGATGCCAACCTGGCCGGGGTCAGCGCGGCCCCGGCGGCGGCGGCGCTGACAGCCCGCGGTGTGCCGTTTCTGGTCCTGTCGGGATACTCGCCCGACCAGCAGAAGGACGCCTTTCCGGGGGTGCCGCTGCTGCAGAAGCCATGCCGGCCGAACACGCTGATACAGGCGCTGAACGATATCCTGCAGGCGGCCCCGGCGCCCGGACAGTAGCAGCCCAAGGCGGCCCCGATCCGGTGCGGTGGCCGGCCTCCGGGACCTCGCCGATCCATCTCCTGATCCCGTTCGTGCGGTTCAATACGGTGGCCACCGTCGTGGCGTGGCCAAGGGACCGGATCGCGATGCATCGCCGGCACCCTTTCCCATTCCAACGGAACCGGGCTACCGTCCCCTGATTGGACCAATCGATGGGGGCGGAAGATCATGCTTGCTCCGGACCAAACCCGGCAGACCGCCGTGTTCGACCATGTGCGTCACAGCATCCTGACCGGTGCCCTGCCTGCCGGCGGCCGCCTGCCGCCCAGCCGGTCGCTGGCCCATGAACTAGGCGTCGCGCGCCAGACCGTCGTTCTGGCCTACGAACGTCTGGCGGCCGAGGGATATGTCCGTGGCCGCACCGGCAGCGGCACCTACGTCGCCACCGATCTGCCCGACCACGCCCCGGTTCCAGCTAAAACCCCACCCCTCGCGGCGGCATCGCTGTCCAGGCGCGGTGCCCGCCTGGCACGGGTTCCGGCAACCGCATCGGCCCGCGACCCGGCGCAGGGCTTATTGCTGGCAGGCGGACTGCCGGCCCCCGATCTGTTCCCCATCAAGGCCTGGGCGCGATGTGCATCCCGCGTGCTGAAGCCCCTGGCCGGCGAGTTGTCCAGCTACCCGCCGCCGCAGGGCCTGCTGGTGCTGCGCGAACAGATCGCCGCGCATCTGGCCTCGACGCGCGGGCTGGCCGCCGACCCGGGCTGTATCGTGGTCACCGGCGGCACCCAGCAGGCATTGCGCACCGCGGCCGACCTGCTGCTGGACCCGGGCGACCGGGTCTGGGTGGAAGACCCCGGCTACATCGCCGGCCGAGGCGCGCTGCTGGCCGCGGGGGCGGAGATCGTTCCCGTCCCTTCGGACTCCGAGGGCCTGGATGTCGCGGAAGGCGTGCGGATCGCCCCAGCCGCGCGGCTGGCCCTGGTGGCGCCATCCCACGCCACCCCGCTGGGCGGCGCACTGCCGATCGGCCGGCGTCTGGCGCTGCTGGACTGGGCCCGCCGAGCGAATGCCTGGGTGCTGGAGGATGACTGCGATTCGGAATTCCGGTGGGAGGGTAAGCCGCTGCCGCCGCTGGCGACCCTCGATAAGGCCGGGCAGGTCATCTATTGCGGCACCTTCAGCAAAACACTGGCGCCGGCGCTGCGGATCGGCTTCGCGATCGTGCCCGCGCCGCTGGTCCCGGCGTTCGTGCGGCTGCGCACGCTGACCGACCGGGGCACCGACGCTTTCACCCAGGCCACCCTGGCGGAGTTCATGCGCCAGGGCCTGCTGGCCCCGCACATCCGCAAGATGCGCACCGAATACGGCCGCCGCCGCGAAGCCCTGCTGGAAGCAATGACCCGCCACGTTCAGCACGCCACCGCCCTCGCGGCCCCTGGCGGCCTGCATATGGTCGCCAGGCTGGCTGACGGACTGGAGGAGGCAGCCTCAGTCCGGGCCTGCCGGGCGCGGGACCTGGCGGTGTCGCCGCTGCGCGCCTACTACACAGGCACCCCGCGCATGAGCGGGCTGGTCATCGGCTTCGCCGCCACCCCGGTGTCGATGGCGGGCGAGGTGGCGCGCCGCCTGCAGGCAGCGTTGGCCGTAGCCGGATGAATACGCCAGGTGACGATGGCCGGCTTTATCTCCTGCCGATCGTCAGGCAAGTGCCGCGTCGTTACGGTGCCACTGTCATGGCCATGCCGTTTTGTATGAAACCATCGATAGCGTCAGTACGCTTCAGGACGATCCCGTCACGGTGCCCGGCAGGCCGCGCCGCCGCACATGCCCTCGGACATGAACATCCGCGTCAACACGGAACAAAATCATCCCGCTCGACAAAGTGGAACAGCACCCCGCCGAAAGCGGCCGGATGCACAAACCCGATCCTCGCCCGCCGGGATCCCGGACGCCCCCGGCGGTCGATCATGCGGGCGCCGGCGCGTTGCATCGCTGCCAGCGCCGCGTCGATATCGGGGGTTTTCAGCGCAACGTGGTGCAGCCCCGCCCCGTACGCCGCGACGAAGCGGGTAATCGCCCCCTGATCCTGCCTGGTATTGCCCGCCGTCCCGTGGTCCAGCGCCGCACCGTGCGACGGGTCGAAGTTCTGCAGGAACTCCAGTTCGCAATCCCCGGCGGTCAGGAACGCGACCCGCAGACCGCCCACCGGACGCGGCGTTCGGCTGTGATAAACTACGCCATACTTGTCCGAGGTAAAGCTCTCGATCGCGGTTTCGACCTCTATGTCGGTCTGCTGGCTTTCGACCGGCAGCCCCAATTCGCCGGAGAACACCGCGATCGCCGCCCGATTGTCCGCGCTGGCAATGCCAAGGTGATCGATCCGCTCCACGATGCCCCTGCCGCGCGGGATATCCAGAACGCTGGCCAGAAACGTGCGAACCCCGGCCGGCTCCCCGATCGCCTGGCGGACTCCGCCGCCAAGCCCGGCCCGAACCGGACCGGCGGGCGGCGGCGCATCGCCGTAATCCAGGCCGATATGATGCACCCCGGTGCGCGTCGTGCCGTCCACGAACCGATCGCCCGGCGCGAACAGCGCCAGCGCGGCCTGACCGGCGGCAAATACCGGAACCATTCCGTCGCCAGTGTCCAGCATCGCGCGCGGCAGTCCCAGAACCTCGCCCAGCAGACGGTCGGCGGTTGGTATGTCGCGGGAAATGAGGGCGGCGTAGGATAACCGGGGTGCGGCGATCATGGGCTTGCTCCAGCGGGATGGAACCCGTTCGACGGGCGGTATCGCGTCCATAGCGCATGCCCCCGCATGCGGGA
>JAKBCJ010000354.1 GCA_021807975.1 Pseudomonadota bacterium
GTACATTACTGGAACGAGTCAGCCGCCGATCTGTTCGGCCTGCCCCCGGTGATGGCGGCCGATACCCCGTCGCTGACCGATATACTGGCATCGATGCCCCATTTGCTGCCCAACCAGCGCGACCGGGTTGCCGCTTTCGTCAAGGATGCCATGGAAGCCTCCAACCGCGGGGACCCGGAAAGTTTTCTGCGGGTCTCGCTGGGGCGCGACCGCCGTGTCAGCCTTCAGGTCCGCGGCATCGGTGCCCGCAAATGGATGCTGATCGTCGATGACGGGCGGATGTTCGGGGCTGCCGCCCGCACCGCGGCCGGCCATGGCGATGCCTGGCTCGACCCGCTCACCGGGCTCAGCAACCGCCGGCATTTCAACCAGATGCTGCGGGAGATGACGGAGTCCTCCACCAGCCTCGCGTTGCTGACCATCGATCTGGACCGTTTCAAACAGGTCAACGACACGCTGGGTCACGGTATCGGCGATGCCCTGCTGTGCCTGGTCAGCCAGCGCCTGCTTCGGGAAACGCGGGAAGACGACCTGCTGGTGCGCCCGGGCGGTGACGAATTCGCCATCCTGATGTCCGGCGGCGGCGATGCCGAAACCCTCGGCGACCGCGTGGTTGAAACCTTGTCGCGGCCCTATGTCGTTGAAGGGCAGGTGGTTCACATCGGCGCCAGCGTCGGCATTGCCCGGTTTCCCGACCATGGCGATTCGGCGGAAGCGATCATGCGGAACGCCGACCTGGCACTGTACGACGCCAAAAGTGCCGGCAGGGGGATGTGCAGGATGTTCGTGCCGGCCATGGCCGAACAGGCGCAAACCCGGCGCGATCTGGAAACCGACCTGCGCCGGGCACTCGCGATGGGCGAACTCAGCGTGGCCTATCAGCCGCAGTTGAACGTCAAGACGCAGACACTGACGGGGTTCGAGGCGCTGCTGCGCTGGAATCATCCCAAACGCGGTGCCGTCCCGCCCAATGTGTTCATTCCGGTCGCCGAAGAAATTGGCTGTATTGCGGCACTGGGCGAATGGGTGCTGAAAACCGCCTGCAAGGAGGCCGCGCGATGGCGTGCGCCATTGACGGTGGCGGTGAATGTCTCCCCGCGGCAGTTGGAAAACAGCGAGCGGCTGATCCGATCCGTGGATGCCGCGCTGGCGAGCTCCGGCCTTAGCCCGGATCGGCTGGAGCTGGAGATTACCGAAACCTCGCTGATGTCGAAAACGGACGATGTGCTGGCAGCGCTGCACCGGTTGCGCGACCGGGGCATTCGCATCGCGATGGACGATTTCGGCACCGGCTACTCCTCATTGGGCCAGTTGCGGTCGTTTCCGTTCGACAAGATCAAGATCGACCGCTCGTTTATCGCCGGCATGGGCGCCGGGCAGGGCGGGGGTGGCGCGGATGCCGCCGCCGTGATCCGCGCCATCGTGGCCATCGGCACGGGATTGGGGATGACCACGACGGCCGAGGGTGTCGAAACCGACGAACAGGCTGCTCTGGTCGGGGCCGATGGATGCACCGACATTCAGGGTTTCCTGATCAGCAAGCCGGTCCCGGCCGCCGACCTCGACGGACTGATGCGCCGCTACAACCCCATTGAAGCATGAGAGCGTACCCGACCATGAAAAAGCCGCTGATGGCTGGAACTTTATACCGGCTGATCTACTGCAGCCGCAATATCGTCGCCGATGCCGTGCCCGACGCCCGCACGCCCGAAGGCCTGGAGCGGGAGATACGATCCATCCTGGCCGCATCACGGATACGCAACCAGGCCAACGGCATAACCGGTGCGCTGCTGTTTACCTCGCTGGGTTTCGCCCAGGTCCTGGAAGGCCGGCGCGAAGCGGTGGAATCGCTGTTCGAACGGATCGGCGCCGATCCCAGGCACAGCGACGTGACCGTGCTGAGCTTCACCCCCGCGGAGCGGCGCAGTTTCCCCGACTGGTCCATGGGCTTTTGCGGCAAGCCGGCCTCCGCCGGGTCCGACCCGCTGGCCTATCTGCTGGCGGATGCGGGCTTCGGCGGCCGGCGGGCAACCACCGGCAGCGATGTGCTTCGGATGCTGGAAGGCGTTGTCCAGCGGGAGGACGACTGGATCGCGGCGTGACGGCCGCTTACACCATCAGGATCGGCCGCACCGGGGCACCGGTCGCCCCGCGCAGTTTGGTGGCCAGAAGAATGAAGCAGCCGGTGTGAATTCTGGCCGCCTTCAGTTCCTCCAGTGCCAGATTTTCGATCAGGTACACGCCGCACTCGGCCAGCGCGAACTGATGCACCGGCATCATCAGGCCTTTGCCGGGATTGGGCAGAACCTCGACCGCCATGTTGTCCGCGCCGATCGCCACGATGCCCTGGTCGATCAGCCATTTCGCCGCCGCAACGTCGATCCCTGGCTCCCCGGTCACATAGCGGGCGTTATCGATGCCGAACAACTGGCCCCAGCCGGTGCGGATCAGGGCGATATCGCCGGACTCCACCCCGAACCCGCCCGCGTCGGCGGCCCGCTTCAGATCGTCGGGCGTGACCGTATGGCCGGCCGGCAGATGCGACGGCCCGCCGACATCGAACACCACGGCGCGCGTGATCATCGGCGGCGCATGCTCGATTCCCAGCCGGTCGAGGCCCCAGTCAGTCACCACGTCGGCGGCGGCATTGCCGTTATAGAGCATGTCGCCCTTGGAGAAATGGCCCAGCGCGTCGATATGGGTGCCGACATGCGCGGTCATTTCGATGCGCTCCAGATTGGTTCCGGCATCGTTGGTCGCGCCCATTTTCCGGCGGCGCTTGATGGTGTCGCGCCACGACCCGAAAATCGACATCAGATACGGCGTCTGGTTGGGCGGCATGTACGGCGCGCCCATGCCGATTTCATGGCTCACGTCGAAAATCCGGCCCTGCCTGACTGAGCCGAGCGCGGCCAGCCGCTTTTCCACCGTCAGTAGATTGCCCGCGCCGATCTGGTCGTCTCGGCCCCATTGCGAGTGAGTATGGATCATATCAGCCCCGTTTCCCTGTTTTCCGCAGCGAAGCACTGCCATGGCACATCTGGCAACCGGACGGTGATAACGAGACCAAAATAAATAGCCCGATCCGCGCACCAGCCATGAGGACGCAAGGGCTGGGCAATACGTTCGGCGCCCGACATGGTGGCACCATGTCCGAGACCAAGCCCCTGACCCAAACCCGCCTGTGGCTGCTGCTGGCAGCGGCATTCGGCACCTTTTCCATCGGTGCCGGCTTTATGCACTCCTACACCGTCTTCCTGGTGACGTTCATCGAGGCCTTCGGCTGGAGCCGAGCGCAGGTTTCGCTGGCGTATTCAGTGTCGCAGGTGGTGTCGGGGATCAGCGCGCCGCTGGTCGGGTGGCTGGTGGACCGGCTGGGGCCGCCGCGGCTGATCCTGATGGGCGGCGCGCTGCTGACCATCGGGCTGGTGGCGAACGCCTTCGCGACATCGTTGTGGGAGATCGTCGGCCTGTATGGCGTGGTGATGACGCTGGGTGCTAACTGCCTCGGGCTCGTGGTGTTCGTGCCGCTGCTGTCACGGTATTTCGTCCGCAACCGGGGCATGGCGGTATCCGTCGTACAATCGGCGAACGGTTTTGCCCGGGCATTCTCCGCCCCGCTGGCGACGCTGATGATCTCCGGTCTGGGCTGGCGCGCGACCTATCTGTGGCAGGGCGGCTTTATGGCGCTGGTCGCGATACCGCTGGCGTCGCTGTTTCGCGGCATCGCCCAGCCCGGCCCGCGCCGGGCGCACCAGGGCGAGGGCTGGACGGTCCGCCAGGCCATGCGCACACCGCATTTCTGGCTGCTGTTCTCGGTTTACCTTTTCACCGGCCTGGGCAGTTTCCTGGTCGCCCTGCACCAGTTGGCATTCGCGGTCGATATCGGCTTCGACAAACTGTATGCGGCCGGCGTGCTGGGCCTGGGCGCTTTCCTGTCGCTGCCGGGCGTGATCGTCACCGGCACCCTGTCCGACTATGTCGGACGGGAGGTTTCGGCCGTTGTGACCTATGGAACGTCCATCCTGGGCGTCGTGTTCGCGCTGATGATCACCTCGCCCGACCAGCATGCGCTGCTGTGGCTGCACGCCTGCTTCTTCGGGTTGACCTGGGGCGCGCGCGGCCCGGCCATCACCGCCAAGACCGCCGATCTGTTCCCCGGCCCGAACCTGGGCGCGATCCTGGGGGTCATAACCATTGGAACCGGCCTGGGCGCGGCGGCAGGGGCATGGCTGGCCGGCTTTGTGTTCGACACCACCGGCAGTTACCGGGTCGCGTTTGTGCTGTCGATCGTGTTCTATATAGCCGGCAGCGTCGCGTTCTGGGCCTTGCGCCGCCCGCCCGCCATCCGAACCTGACGGAGGACTCCAACATGCTGTTTCTGGTCATCAGCGAACCGCGCCCGGAGCGGCCATCCAGCGTCATCTCCGCCCGGCAATCCTTCTGGACCTGGATCCAGCCGCTGGTCGATGACGGCGAGGTCCGGTCCGTTCACGCCAAGGTGGGACGGGGCGCTGTGGTGCTGTTCGATGTGCCGTCCAACGAACGGCTGCACGCCCATCTGAATGCCTGGGCGGATATCATCCCCGCGACGTTCCAGGTGCATGCGCTGATCGACCCCGCCCGGGCCGTCGGGTTCCTGAACAGCCAAGGCACCTGACGTGTCCGTCCTGGACATCGCGTCCGGATATATTCTGGCGTATCGCCTGTTCGACGTCGCCTACGCGATCGATCTTCACAAAGCCGAGGGCATCTGGGCGCGCACCGTCCGCACTGAAAGCTCCCGCGGGCGGCTGACCACGACGCCGCCCAAGGCCGTGGCGTTCGGGGTGCCACCGCTGGCGATCGGCCTGGGCGTTCTGTCCCTGCCGCTGCCGGAAGGCCCCTTGCAAGCCGCCGTCACCGCTCGGTTGTACGATTTCGGCGTGGTCAGCATCGCCCTAAGGGTGCCGGTTACCGGTCTGGCATGGACCGCGTTTTCGCAACGGGTCAACGCGATCGACCTCGCGGTCGGGCAGGAACCGGCGGCCGCGCTGTGGACCGAACTGCTGGACCGGGTCAGGCAGGGTGTCGGGGACGCACTGGAACGCCCTATCCCATCCACGCTGGAGGAAGACTATCTGGTCGGCGTCGTCACCAGCTTCAACGAACCGATGACGGCGGAGGCGCTGACCGCCCGGCTGGATCTGGTGCCGCTGCTGTCGGGCGAACAACGCCCGCTG
>JAKBCJ010000355.1 GCA_021807975.1 Pseudomonadota bacterium
CGCCGACCCGCCAGTCATCACGATGGTAGGCTGACCGCCGGGCAGGTTGACCACGCCAAGGTTAGAGAAAAACACACCTTTACGGAAACCGGTACCGAGCGCCTTGGCGGCGGCTTCCTTGGCGGCAAACCGCTTGGCAAAGGTCGATGCCTGGATCGACTCCGTGCGCCGCAGCGCCTTGGCGCGTTCGGTGTCGGTGAAAACCCGCTCCAGGAAGCGCGCGCCGTGACGCTCGATGGCTTTTTCGATGCGGCGGATGTCGCAGATGTCGGAACCGATGCCCAGAATCATCCGCCGGTCGCCCGTTCCACGCCCTTGATCGATTTCAGGCCGCGCAGCCCGACGATCACCTTCGACAGGTGGGCTACGTCGCGAATATCGACATCGACCAGGACCTCCATGAAATCCTGCTGGCGGTTGACGATCTTCAGGTTGACGATGGCGCCGTCCTGTTTGGCGACGGCATTGGAGATATCGGCCAGGGCCGTCGGCTCATTGGCCGCGATCACGCTGATGCGGGCGGTATGGCCGGCGGTTTTCGCCTCCCCGGTCTTGCCGACGGCTTCGTAGTTCCAATCGACATCGATAAACCGCTCCGGCGTGGCGGCGAAGCCGGTCAGGGTCTGACACTCACGGCCATGGATCGTCACGCCCTTGCCGGTGGTGACGATGCCGACGATTTCATCGCCCGGCACCGGATGGCAGCAGCCGGCGAACGTGAACGCCATTCCGGGAACCAGTCCGGTGACCGGCATATCGTGATCGTGCCTGGACGGCTGGCGGCCGCGCGGCAGCATCGGCGGCATCATGCGCGGGCCGCGCGGCGCCTGTCGCAGTTCGGGGTAGGCCGCGTGAACCACCTCCCGGGCCAGGTGGTTGCCGTTGCCAACCGCTATATACAGATCGTCGGCGGTGGCCAGCTTCAGGACTTTCAGCGCCGGTTCCAGCGCCTTTTCCGACCCGTCCACGCCGGCCTGACGGAATGCCTTGGTCAGTTCGACCTTACCGGCATCGCGGCTTTGCTGGCGCTGTTCCTGATGAATGAAGCGCCGGATGCGCGCGCGTGCCTTGCCGGTGACGACGAACCGGTCCCATTGCGGCGACGGTGTGCCGCCGCGCGCGGTCATGATCTCCACCTGGTCGCCATTTTCCAGGTGATGGCGCAGCGGCATCAGCCGCCCGTTCACCTTGGCGCCGACACAGGTGTCGCCGACCTGGCTATGCACGGCGTAGGCGAAATCGACCGGCGTCGCGCCGCGCGGCAACTGGATCAACTGCCCTTTCGGGGTGAAGCAGAACACCTGATCGGCGTAGAGTTCCAGCTTGGTGTTTTCCAGGAACTCGCCCGGTTCGGCCGAGTCCTCCAGGATTTCCAGCAGGTCCTGCACCCAGCGGAAACGCTGTACGTCGGTGCCGTCCACCTTCTTCTCCGGCGCCTTGTATACCCAGTGGGAGGCGACGCCGTTTTCCGCCACGTCGTTCATCTCGGCGGTTCGTATCTGAACCTCGATTTTCTGGTTGCGCGGCTGGCGCAGCGTCACCCCGGTATGCAGCGACTGATAACCGTTCGATTTGGGGGTGGAGATATAGTCCTTGAACCGTCCGGCGATCACCGGGTAGGCCGAATGAACCGCGCCCAGCGCGGCATAACAGTCCGCTTTGGTTTGCACGACGATGCGGAAGGCCATGATGTCGGACAACTGCTCGAACGCGATGTTCCGGCGGTGCATTTTCTCCCATATCGAGTAAGGGGATTTCTCCCGCCCCATGATTTCGATCGGCTCGACGCCGGCTTCGCGGCACACCTGGATCAGCTCGCGGCGGACGTCGTCGATCACATCCGCGCCCTGGCCGCGCAGGAAGTTCAACCGAGCCTGGATGGTGGCGAACGCTTCGGGTTCGAGTTGCTTGAACGACAGCGTCTGCAGTTCGGTTTTGATCGCATCCATGCCGATGCGTTCGGCCAGCGGCGCGTAGATTTCCATCGTCTCGCGGGCGACGCGTTTGCGCTTCTCCGGAGTGCGAACGAAATGCAGCGTCCGCATGTTGTGGAGACGGTCGGCCAGTTTCACCAGCAGCACGCGGATATCGCGGCTCATGGCCAGGACCAGCTTGCGGAAATTTTCGGCTTGCTTGGTGCGGTCGGATTGCAGTTCCAGCCGGGTCAGTTTGGTCACACCATCGACCAGACCGGCGATTTCCTTGCCGAAGCGAGACTCGATTTCGGACAGCTTACAGGACGTGTCCTCAACCACGTCGTGCAGCAGGGCGGTGGCGATCGAGGCAACATCCAAATGATAGCCGGCCAGGATATCGGCCACGGCTACGGGATGGCTGAAATAGGGATCGCCGTTTTCGCGGCGCTGCGTGCTGTGCGCTTTTTCCGCCAGATGATAGGCGGCGTCGATCAGGCCGGTGTCGGCCTTCGGGTCATAATCGAGGATTTTTCCGGTCAGATCGCACTGGCGGATCACGTCCGGGCCAGGCATCGTGGGCAGTTCGGCGAGTTCGGCCAACGGCGCCAGGGCCGCGACGGGGGCCGGCGCCGACTGGTTCATGTCACCGCCGAAACCCCCTTTGTTCATAATGGCTCCCCCGGCGTGCTAGCGCATCCGCCCGCCAAGTTCGGCCTCGATCGCCGCTTCCAGATCCTCGGGCGACATCTCTTCAGCGCCTTCGCTGGGCAGGCCGGCGGCTTCTTCGTCCGCGGCAACGTCCTGCAGACCGAAGATGTTCTGATCGGTCGGGATAAGGTCCAGGACCTCTTCGTCGGCGGGCTCCGGCTCTGGCGAGCGGGACAGCGACTTGATCAGGTCCTGTTCGATGCGCGGCAGTTCGATCGTCTCATCGGCGATCTCCCGCAGGGCAACGACCGGATTCTTGTCATTGTCGCGATCCACGGTGAGTTCTTCGCCGCGGCTGATGTTGCGGGCACGCTGCGCGGCGAGCAAAACCAGCTCGAAGCGATTGGGGACTCTTTGAACGCAGTCTTCGACGGTGACGCGCGCCATGCGCTCATCCTCCGGTATTGAATGAAGGGGAATTGTCCATTTAAGGGACCGGGGCAGGGTTTGCAAGTCATAACGCTGCAATGCAGCGGCACCGCGCAACCCGTTGGCATTTTACAGTTGGCGCTTGGTCCACCGGGCGGCGTCGGAGATATCCTGGCCGATGCCGGAGATCGTGCTGCACGCAGCCAGCCCCAGCAGCAGCGAGATCGTCAATACAGCCACCATTGCACGCACGCGCCTGTCCTCCTTGCCCGCCAGCCGAACCGGTTTCACCGCTGTTCATAGACACGGGGCGCCGGGGTTTTCAATGCGATCCGCCTTCCGGCAAAAAACAAGCCGGCAAAAAAGGGCGGACTGGGGGTGATGAGCGGCATTTTTTGCCGGGTGGCGCGGTAAAATCCGCGGCCGCCGGCCACGCGGCGGTTGGCATGCGGCGTGCGTGGGCCATGGCACGACCAACGCCTGAACCCCGCAAACCCTGTCGCCGTTGTAACCCATGAGCCTCGACTCCACGCTATCGATCGCCACAGGCGGGCTGGCCAATATCAATGCCCAGTTCAGCCTCATTTCGCAAAACGTAGCGAACGCCGCGACCCCCGGTTATGCGCTGGAGGTCAGCAACCAGCAGTCCATCACGGCGGACGGCGTCGGCATGGGTGTGCGGACGGCGCCCGCGACACTCCAGATCAACCAGGCGCTTCAGGCATCCGTGATACAGCAAAACGCCTTGGTCAGCGGCGCCCAGACGACCCAAACGGCACTTCAGGCGATCGACAGTGTGCAGGGAACCCCCGGCGCCGGCACCGATCTCGGCAGCCTGCTGGGCAAAGTGCAAAACAGCTTTTCAACGCTGCTGACCAATCCGTCGAGCCAAACGCAGCAGAGTGCCGTGGTGTCCGCCGCGGCAACCCTGGCACAGGGCATCAACAGCCTCAGCTCCGCCTACAGCGCGCAGCGTCAGGCCGCGCAGGACGGGATCGCGTCAGGCGTCAACACCCTCAATACCACCCTGGCGGCGATCGGGCAGATCAGCAACCAGATCATCGCGCTGCAGCCGACGAACCAAAGCACGGCCGATCTGCAGAATCAGCGCAATGCAGCGGTGCAGACCCTGTCGCAGATGTTGAGCATCAGAACAGCGCAGCAGCCGAACGGGGACCTGACGATTTTCACCAGCGGCGGCCTGACGCTGCCCACGCGCGGCGGGGCCGCACCGTTCTCCATCGCCACCGCCAATACACCTCCCGGCGCCTACTACCCGAACGGCGGATTGCCGGGGATCATGCTGAACGGGGCGGACGTCACCAGCCAGATGACCGGTGGCCAGATCGGGGCGAACATCGCGTTGCGCGATACCACGCTGCCAACCGATCAGGCCGCGCTGGACGAATTCAGCCAGGGGCTCTCCGGCCGGTTCGCGGCGCAGGGACTGACCTTGTTCACCAGTTCAAGCGGCGCCATGCCAGCCGGCGGCGGGTCGCCCGTCCAAAGCGGATATGTCGGTTACGCGGCCACCATTCAGGTCAACCCGGCGGTCAGCGCCAATCCGGCGCTGGTGCGCGACGGCACCAACGCGACGGCGGGCTTCACGCCCAATCCATCGGGTGGCCCGGCCGGTTTCACCACCCTGATCTCCAACGTCATCGACTACACGTTCGGCACGCAGTCGCAGAGCGGGATCAGCCAGCCGTCAATGAACACCAGCGGCCTGGGGCCGGCCGGCAACCTTTCCACGCCATTTAGTGCCGCGACCGGCGCACTGGGGGATTTCGCGACCAGCCTGACATCGTCGCAGGCCCGGCAGAGCGCTGACACCACGACCAATCTGGCAACCCAGCAGGCGTTGCAGACCAGCCTGACGTCCAAGGTCTCGGCGACCAGCGGGGTAAACATGGATACCGAAATGTCGCAAATGCTGTCGCTGCAAAACGCCTACAGTGCCAACGCCAAGGTGATAGCGACGATACAGACGATGTACTCCGAACTGATGCAGGATGTGCAATGAGCGGCGCGATCGGTGCGGCGGGGGTGGCCACCGGGTTTGGCTTCAATCAGACGCTGGTTTCCAATGCCGCGGCCGTTCATCAGCAGCTGAATATTCTGACCGAACAGGCCAGCACCGGACTGGTTGCCCAAACCTATGCCGGGCTTGGATCCTCGGCGGGGGTGGCGCTGAACCTGAATCCGCAGATCGCCGCCTTGCAGACG
>JAKBCJ010000019.1 GCA_021807975.1 Pseudomonadota bacterium
GACGCCGGTCTCCCCGGCGGTAATCAGGCCGTCGCGGTTGGTGTCCATCCATACGGTATTGCCGATCTCACCGGAGCCGCCAGCACTTGAACCACCCAGAACCAAACCGGCTTCGACGTTATGGTCCGCCTGGCCGGCAGTCAGCGTAATCGGTGCGGTGATGCCCGTGGTCGCGTTCGCGCTGCTGTTAATTCCGGGGTTGGTGCCGACACCCTGGGTCGTGAAGCCGAAACCGGTCGGAGCGACGAATTTCACTTCGTAAACCCCGGCCGCCAGACCAGTGAAATTGTAACCCCCGCTGCTGTTGGTGACGGTGGTCGCCAGAACCGTCGTTCCGGTGCCGTTCAGCAGATCGACCGTGACCCCGGCGACGCCGGGACCCGAATCAAAACCTGCTTCCAGACCAGAACCGTTGGTGTCATTGAATACTATGTCGCCGATCGATGCGGTGGCGGGCGGCGCGGCAACGGTACCAAAGCTCTGGTCGATCGCACTGATACCAACAACAGAAGAACTGTTGCCGGCGCTGCTTACCGCCATCGTCAAGGTCACCTTGACGTTCACGGTCTGCTCCGCATGGCTCAACGTCACGCTCGGCACATTAGTGGTGCCGGCGGTAAATGTGTCGCTTCCGATCAGATTTCCCGCGGTGTCGTATACGTTTTCGACAGCGACAAGACTGACCCCCGGCCCGTTCAGTGAGTCGTTTACATAAACCTGGCCGACCGAGTCGATCAGCGACGTGGAAGACGTTGAACTGACGGAATAACTGAAATTCACGACCTGCGACGAACCGGCATAATAAACCGCCGCAGCTGCTCCGCCCCACGACAGCTCAGCGCCCGTCGGCGTGTCAACGCCCTCGAAGTTGCCGGAATTGCTGGCGAACGGCACGACCGCTCCGGTATCGGCTTCGGTCGCAGTGATGTTGGTGAAGGACAGACCGTTCGTGCTAACCGAAGGGAACGAAGCTGAAGACATGATTCATGTTCCCCGAAAGAGGGTGAATTTCGGCTGGGCGCGACGTTGTGTCGGAAAGGCGTTAGCGTCTGCGGGTTTTTCGCCGGGCGAAGCCAAGACCGGCAATCCCAACTGCAAGCAGAGTTGAAGAAACCGGCTCTGGAACGGCCGTATACGTTAGAGTTGCGGTGTTCATCGACGCGGTCTGTGCGGTGAATTTCGACCCGGCCTTGAAATCTGCCGATGCGACCAACGTGTTGACCGGTGCGAATGTCTGCGACTGCAAGGTAGGCGACAGGCCCAGGTTGGAGCTGAGTACGGGCTGAAGTAAATCGGTAGTTACGGTTTGACCTACACTGACGTTTGCCGGGTTGGTTGTATCGGAGCCGCTTACGTTTGACTGAGCCTCATAGATGTTCTGACCCGTTGGCGCGGTCACGTAAATATTACTGAAGCTCATATCGCTATACCCGCTGCTCATAAGCGATCCGCCAGTGCTGCTTTCGAACACCAGAGACAAAGTGATCCCGAGCGCGGTATTGGAAACGGTGGGAATGACTTCGGATCCCACACACGTAGCAGACGAACCACTTGCGCTGCAGCCCGCCAGAACGATCGTCCAGCCCTTTATGCTGGGATCGTTCGCGCTGTTGATCGTGAGGTATGGAGACGACACCGATGGGCCAAGCAGAAACCCGCCAGCGGTCTGCGCGCGCGTGGGCGCAACGAAGGCGATACCGACCAAGGTAGCTAAGCTGACCGCCTTCAGAACCGACCGCATGACGAAATCCCAATCCCTGCGGCGCACAAACATTGACGAAATGTCATCGCGCCTAATGCGAAACATATCGGCATGAAGGCGGTTTGTAAACTATCCAGTTGGCATTCTTATTTTTACGACAAATGCGTCCCAATAATAACCTTCGTGAGATGGCGTTCTGAAGATTGAAATCTAGGGAGTTTTTTTGTCTGCGCTGGAATCGTGTCCCCGTGTGCCGGTCGGACCGTAATCATTCACTACAACCGCCGCCCGGGATTTCCGGATAATTTCCGCCGCGGCCTCCCGCCTCAATGCGTTCATCAATCCGGGACGGGCTTCCGCCAGCGAAGGCGCGCCAAGCTGGCGGCGGCCCTCGACCTGAATGATAAACCACCGACCGTGACTGGGAACCGGAAACGCGGTCGTCTGGCCGGGCATCAGGCTGAACACCACGGCACCGATTTCGGGCGTCAGACGGTCGCGCGCGGCGAATCCAATTTCGCCACCGTTGAACGCCGAGGGATCCTTGCTGACCGCCCGTGCCAAGCCGCTGAAATCGCTGCCCTTGGACAGGCGGTCCAGCACGATCATACCATCCGACTCGGTTTCCGTGGCGATTACCCGAAAGCGCACTTCCTCGGGGCCCGCGTGGCCCGCGATGGTGGCATTGTAACGGTCCTCGACTGCCTTGTCGGTCACCAGTTCCGGGGTGATGCGCCGGATCAGAGCCTGCCCGAGCGTCTGGTCGTCGGCCTCGTCGAGGCGGCGCCGGGTTTCCGGCAGCTTGTCCAGACCAAGCGCTCTGGCCTTGATGGCCAGGGCGCGTTGCTCGATCAGGTCATCCAATGCGCTCTTATAGACGATATCGGCAGGCAGAACGGATAGCTTTTCAGGGAAATCCCGCAGCCGGTCCGCCACCATACCCAAGGTGATCGGCACGCCGTTGACGTCGGCTACGACGGTGTCCGGGGTCTTTGCGAACTGAGCAGCCAGATTAGCCAGACTATCCGCTGCCACGGCCGGCTGGGGCGGCGGGGTTTGGGCGAACGCCGGTGAATACAGGCATGCGAGGATTAATCCGGCAGCAGCATGCCGATAGGCAAGAGGGTGTCTCATTTTCCGATGTACCGCCAGGATTTAGGAAATGCGCATCGCCCGAGTGTCCGCGATTTCGGCACGCTTGGGTGTGTGGAGGCGGCGGACGGAGGTCAGGCCAATCAAGCCCGCGGCCAACAGGGCGATTGCCGCCGGCTCCGACGCCGGGGAAAAATTGAGCCGGTCTGTATTGAGCGCGAGAACGCCGGTGCTGTACGCAGTCAATCCAAGATTGACTTGGAAGCTCATCGACGCGGTGCTGCTGGTCAGGCCGTTGGCCACGGCGATCTGGCCGCTGGCGGACGCGGCAGCGGTAGAGGTGTTCTCGGACGAAAGCAAAGTGGCCGTCGGGTAGTAAACCGTGGAAGTAATTCCGGTGCTGGCGAGGTTGCCGGTGATCGCATTGGTGAATGCGGTTACCGTGCTTGTCTTGCCGCTGGCTCGTGTCACTTTAATCGTCGCATCCAGATAGCTGGTCTTGGTGCATTTATTGCATGCCAGGGCGGCGCTTCCTTTTGCGATGGCGGTGCCCCCGGTATTGCCACTACCGTCGCCGATAATCTCGATCGTAGGTGTGCCGCGGTTGCTGGCCAGGATTTCCAGATAATCGTTGGTATGGCCACCGCCGCAGTTAGCCGCCGTGCTGCCGTTGAAAGAATAGGTGCAGGCGGACACATCGAACACCAGTCCATCGTAAGTCACCGATTGGCCGGCATAGAGATAGACCTTACTGCCGATGGATTGAGCATGGACATGGCTCACCATGCAGAAGGCAATCAGCGACGTCACCAGAGCCGGGATTATCTTCAAGGTTCGCAACATAACCCCCTTCCGCCCGGTGAGGTGTTATCAAAACGGCAACGTATAGTCCTTACGCCACAAACCGTCGAAAGGCAAACAAAAAAGCAAATACCAGAAATTGATACAAAATCGTATATATATTAAGATTAAATCCGAAATATGGGTCTATTTTTTGATCCCGCCTCACTTTGGCGCGTCGCCGGTTTCCTCCTTACCGTTGATATTGAACTCCCGGACTGTCACGCCCCGCATCGCCCGGGCGGCGGCCTCGGCCACCCCTTCCCGCAACATGACCTGCTGCAGAATGCTCCGAACATCGGCGTAGGACGGCGTTTTGCCGCCGCGGCGCTCCTCCACCTTCACGATGAACCAGCCTCCGGCGCTGCGAAACGGATATGGCGTGAACTGACCGGGCGGCAGCACGAAGGCGACCGACCCGACTTCGGCGTTCAATGCGTCCATCCGCATGAAGCCTAGATCCCCCCCGACCGACGCGGTGCTGTCGGTGCTGGACCGTTTGGCCAGGGCCGCGAAGTCCCCGCCCGCTTTCAATTCGGCGATAAGGCTTCGCGCGGCCTCCTCGGTCGTCGTCATAATTATCCGAAGATGGACTTCGTCCGGCCCCGGTTTGCCTGCGACATCCTTATTATAGCGATCCAGCAGCGCCTGTTCGGTGATCGACGGCATGATCGTGCGGTTTAACATCTCATCTGCCAGCACTTGGTCGGAGGCCTCCTTCAGCTTTCGCCGCACGGGCGGATCTTCATCCAGGGCCTGCTGCTGCGCCCGAATGACCAGCGCCTGTTGCCGAACGAGCCGATCCAGCACGCTGGGATAAAGGTCGGCGAACGACGCGGATTTCATGCCTGGCGGCAATGCGGCGATCGCGTCCGACACCTCGCCCAGCGTTATCGCTCGGCCATCGACCTCCGCGACGACCGACGCGGCGCTCTTTTCCTGCTCATGACTCGTGTCGATGACGGGCCTGGCGGTGTCGAAGATTGGCTGCTTCAGATCGCCCGGTGCGAATGGAGACGGATGGCCTTGCGGCGCGATCTGGGCCAGGGCGACACACGGGCAAAGCAGGCCCGGCAGCAAGAATATCCGCATGACGCGCCGCCGGTTGTGCTGCCAATCCATAAAAATCTGGTTACCGATGCTACGTTCCGCTTACGATAGCACAACAAGCCCGCCGATGTGAGGCCGCAATGGTGCCCTAGACCTCGACCGCCGAACCTGTCGCGGCCGATTTGGCGATCGCCTCGAACACCGCCACGCCATGCACGATCTGATCCATCGGCGTCGGGAACGGCCGGCCGGCGACGGTGCTTTCGGCAAAAGCCTCCAGCTCCGCAGTCAGCATGTTGAAGCCGGGGGTTTCGGTCACCACGGGCGCGCCGCCTCCATGCACCGCCCCGCCGGCCGCCGGTACCAGCCGAAACGTATCCATGGGGTGCCCGAGGATTTCCGCGAATCCCCCGGTCCCGTAAACCGCCATGCGATAGTGCGGCGTGGCGGCGGTCGAGCAGAAGATATGTCCGGACGCCCCATTCGCGAATCGCAGCATCACGTCGGTCGTATCGTCCGCCAGCGGTGCCGCCCGGCGGGAGACTTCGGCGTAAACTTGCCGAATCGGTCCAAACAGATCGATCATTCCGTCCACCAGATGCACCCCGATCGCCGTCATGGCGCCGACCGGGGCTTCCTCCGGCCGGACGCGCCACGCGTCGGCTGTCATCGAGATCCCATGCAGCGCGGTCTGTTCGGCACTGATGGTAACCAACGTGCCAAGCGCCCCGGACGCCACCGCTTCGCGCAGCATGGCCATCGACGGATGAAACCGCCGGTTGAATCCCACCGCCAGCACGATCCCGGCCGCATCCGCCGCCGCCTTTGCTCTATAGGCGTCCTCCAGCGACAAGCTGAACGGCTTCTCTACAAATGTGTGCTTACCGGCGGCGGCTGCGCGCACCACCTGATCGGTGTGCCGGGTATGCGGCGTGGCGAACACCACTGCGTCGATGGCCGGATCGTCCAGCACGGCATCCAGGGAGCCGACCCAGTGCAGCCCCGCCTGCGCGCAAAACGCGGCGGCCGGGGCCTGATTGCGGGTGTGGGCGGCGGTGAAGCGAATGGCCTCGCTGTCCCGCACGCTGTTCACCAGATTCTGGCCCCACCAGCCCAGGCCGACGATGGCTGCGTTGATCATGTCCGGTCTTCTCCGATTTCGTTCAGCAGGGTCTCGACGAAGCCCCGCATGGTTTCATTGCGCGCGTTAGCCAGCTCCTGGCCGGCTTTGGTCTGAAAGTTTCCGGCGATTTTGAACAGTTTCGCCCCGAAATGGTCCAAAGCAAAGGCCTGGTCGTCCAGCGCGCGGTGCGCCGCCGCCGGGTCGTCGGGATGATACAGGCCGGACCCCATGCGGCCGCTGACATAGAAGCACCGGGCGATGCCGATAGCGCCGACGGCGTCCAGCCGGTCGGCATCCTGGACAATCCGGGCCTCGGCGGTTTCGGGGGCGATGGCGGCGGAAAAACTGTGCGCCTCTATGGCGTGGGCTGTTCGGTCGATCGCCGCCTGATCCCAGCCGAACTGGGCCAGAATACCCCGCGCCCGGGCCGCGGCGAGGCGGGACGCCCGGGACCGCAGCGGCGAATCCTTCTCCACCGCCACGCAGTCGTGCAGGATGACGGCAGCGGTCAGTACCGCCAGATCGCAGCCCGGTTCGGCGGCGGCGATTCGCATGGCATTGCGCGCGACACGCAGCAAATGCGAACGGTCGTGGGACCCATCGTCGCCCTCCGGCCCCAACGCCGCCAGCAAACGCGAAGCCAGCGCCGCTTGCCCACCGAAAACAGCCGCGAGTGTGTCCATGGTTATGTCTTCCAGCCCGAATCCGGGCGCAGCATGCCGATGCACCGCCCTGGTCCGCAAGCCATCGCCGGATTGGACCGTGCCGGCATTTGACGGGCGCGCGGAAGGGTAGTCCCCTGTCCCGGAATCTGGGGCGGACTTGAAACATATGGGCGATTTCGAACTGGTCTGGGACTCCCGCTGCGCCGTAGCCGAATCCCCGGTGTGGGACGCGGTCAACCGCCGGATACTGTTCTGCGATATCGAGGGCAGGCGGATCAACGCGCTGTCGGTGGACAGCGGGATGCGCGATGGCTGGGACTTCCCCGAACCAGTGGGCAGTTTCGGCCTGTGCCGGTCGGGCCGTCTGGTGGTGTCGCAGCGCCAGCATGTGATTCTGTTCGATACCCGGACCGGGGCATCGGCCGATCTGACCGGATCGACCGGGGAGCCCGCGGTCAACCGCTTGAACGACGGCAAGGTCGGTCCCGATGGGGCTTTCTGGGTCGGCAGCCTGGACGGCAACGCCCCACGCCAGAACACCGCCAGCCTGTACCGCGTCACCGCTGACGGGGCGATGACCCGGGTAGAGGGCGGCTACAAGAACTCCAATGGTCTGGCGTGGTCGGCGGATGGGCGGACGATGTATCATTCCGATTCCACGGCGGGCATGCTGGAGGCATGGGATTTCGATCCGGCGACAGGGGCCCGGACGAACCATCGCGTGCTGGCGTTACTGACCAACGAGGATGGCCGGCCGGATGGCGGCGCCACGGATATGGCGGGGAATTACTGGTCGGCGGGACCCTCGGCAGGGTGTTTGAATTGCTTCAGCCCGTCAGGGGCGCTGGTGCGCAAATGGGCGTTTCCGGTGCCCGGCCCGACGATGCCGTGCTTCGCCGGGGGCTATATCTATGTGACGTCACTGCGCGAGGGGAAGTCTCCGGCGGTTTTGGCGGATCATCCGGCCCTGGGCGGATTGTTCCGGGCGCCGGCCCCCGCCGCGGGCGCGCCGGTGGGGTTGTTCGCGGACTGAAACTTCAGCGCGGGGGCAATGGCGGCGGCGCCGGTGGGTAGCCCTGCTGATAGCCCGGCTGCGGGCGCCCCGGCGTTGTTGCTGCCCCGCCGATCGCGCCGACCGCCCCGCCCAGCAGACCGCCGGCCAGTGCGCCTGTTTCCCCGCCGGCCAGTCCGCCGATTGCCGCGCCGGCCCCGGCGCCGATCAAGCCGCCGCCAACCGCGCGCTGCCCCGGGTTGTAAGGGTCGGAGCATGCGGCAAGCGACAATGCCATGCCGACCGCCGCGGTGCCGGAAAGCAGAAGGCGTCTCATATCGAAATATCCCCGTTCACGTAACGACAGCGCCGATATAGGGCTGCGGCTGACCGCGGCGGAGTAACGATGTCGTGATGTCGTTCGCGGCCGAACTATGAAATGGCGCGCAGCGCGGGTCTGGCGGGCTTCATGGCAACCTGCTGAAGATGGCTCAGAAACACCGAGCAAAAGCGTTCCGCGGTGTTGGTTGTCACTTTTCTGTGCAACGCGTTCCACCGCTCGCGGCGCTCTTCCACCTCCATCGACAGGCCGATGTGCATGGCCTCGGCGATTTCGTCCGAATCATAGGGATTGACGATCAGCGCCTCGGTCAGTTCCTCGGCCGCGCCGGCGAACCGCGACAGAATCAGCACGCCAGGATCACCGGAATCTTGTGCGGCGATGTATTCCTTGGCGACCAGGTTCATGCCATCCCGCAGCGGCGTTACCATCGCCAGCCGCGACAGCCGGAAAAACCCGGCCAGGGTATCGCGTTTGACCGCCCGGGTCATGTACCGCAACGGCGTCCAATCGAATTCGGAATAACGGCCATTCGTATCGCCGACGATTCTGTCCAACTCCCGGCGCAGGCGTTGATACGCGCCCTGATCCTCGCGCGACCGGGCGGCGACCTGCAAGAAGCTGACCTGGCGGCGATGTTGCGGATACGCGCCGAAAAAGCGGCCGATCGCCTCGAACCGGTTGATCAGGCCCTTGGAATAATCCAGGCGGTCCACTCCGATGGCCAATCCGCCTTTGCCCAGGCTGTCGCGCAGCATCCTGGCATCCGAACCCCGCGACGCGTCCCGTGCGCGTCCGCCGAAGCCCTCGGCATCGATACCGATCGGATCGACGATCGCGCGCACTGCATTGCCGCGCCAGACGAAGCCGCCATCCGCGTCTGAATGGATGCCCAGCGTTTCGGTTATGCAATCCAGAAACGCGGTGCGATAGGTTCGGGTGTGAAAGCCGATGACATCGTAAGAGCAAAAGGTGGTCAGCAGCTCGGTCGAGCGCGGCAGGGCATGGAAAATCGTTGGGGGTACGAACGGGGTGTGCAGAAAAAAGCCAATGCGGTTGGTCACGCCCAACGCCCGTAATTCCATCGCAAGGGGGATCAGGTGGTAGTCATGTACCCAGATGGTGTCGTCCGGCCGCAGCAACGGCAAAAGTGCCGCCGCGTACTGGCGGTTGACGGATCGGTACCCGTCATAATCGTCGGTGTGGAAATCCAACAGGCCGAGACGGAAATGCAGCAGCGGCCACAACACGCCGTTGGAAAAATTGACGTAAAAGGAATGATATTCGGCTTCCGTCAAATCGATCGTTGCATATGTAACACCTTCGGATCGCTGGATATGGGTGGTGCCGGACCCCCGCGCGGACCGGCGCCCGCTCCATCCGAACCACAGCGATCCCGGATGCAACGCATCGGCCAGCGCAACAGCCAGACCGCCTGCCTTCGCCCCGCGTTCCGACGGCAATGGTACACGGTTCGAAACGACGACCAGTCGCCCCATTGGTTGGCACCTCCTTGTTTGTGCGGTTTCCGCGATGGCGGGACCGGATGACAGGCATTTAACGTAATCCGGGCGCCAAGGTGCCGCAAGGACGTTCACAACGTCGTGAGGATACGTGGTTTGCACGTTCCCGCCCCGAAAAAGCCTGAACCGGGCAACATGTTCCATGCAGACGACAAAGCCGGGAGCCACCAGACAATGCGTATAGCCCAGATCGCACCGCTGACTGAGTCCGTTCCGCCGCGTACATATGGCGGTACCGAAAGGGTGGTGTCTTACCTGACCGAGGAACTCGTGGCGATGGGTCACGATGTGACGCTGTTCGCCAGCGGCGATTCCGTAACGGCAGCGAAACTGGAAGCGGCGTGGCCATGTGCGCTGCGCTTCGACCCCACTTTGCGCGATGCCATGGCGCCTCAGGTTCTTCTGATGGAACGTGTTGCCCGGCAGGCGCATGAATTCGATATGCTGCACTGTCACTTGGATTACTGGCCGTTCTCTTTGCTCAGCCGTCAGGCGACGCCGTATCTGACGACGTTGCACGGGCGATTGGATTTGCCCGAACTGGCCGGGGTGTACGATTGTTTCGAAGACGCACCTCTGGTGTCGATTTCCGACGCGCAGCGCCGGCCGTTGCCGCGGGCCAACTTCGTCGGTACCGTGCATCACGGACTGCCGCCCGGTTTGCTGACACCGCAGCCGGGACCGCGCGGCTATCTGGCGTTTCTGGGCCGTATTTGCCCGGAGAAATCGCCGGATCGCGCAATCCGGATTGCCCGGGCCGCGGGGGTGAAACTGAAGATCGCGGCAAAGATCGACCGAATGGACCGGGAATACTTCGAAACGAGAATACGGCCGATGATCGACGGTGACCAGATCGAGCTGATCGGGGAAATCGGCGACGCCGAAAAGCCGGAATTCCTGAGCGGCGCAAAAGCATTGCTGCTGCCGATCGACTGGCCGGAACCGTTCGGACTAGTAATGATCGAGGCGATGGCCTGCGGCACGCCCACGATCGCGTTTCCAGCCGGTTCGGTGCCGGAGGTTATCGATCACGGGGTGACAGGCTATATCGTGCCGGACGAGACCGCCGCGGTGATCGCGCTGTCGCGCCTGGACGCGCTGTCGCATACCGCTATCCGGGACCGTTTCGAAACGCGCTTCACCGCCCGCCGCATGGCCGAAGATTACGTGGCACTGTATCGGCGCATGGCGGTCAAGAGCCGGCCGGCCTTACGTTTGGTCACCTGACCCCAACGCCCCCGGCCGAAGGCTGGCCAAACGGCCGCGCTTCAGGTTGACTTGCCAAAACGATAACGGGCGGGGCTTCCATGGAATTCGATTACATCGTCGTCGGGGCAGGGTCGGCCGGTTGCGTGCTGGCCAACCGCCTGAGCGCGGATCGCAACAACCGGGTGCTGCTGCTGGAGGCGGGGGGCAAGGATACCGACCCGTGGATCCACATTCCGGCAGGGTTCTACCGCAATATCTACAATCCCAAGGTCGCCTGGTATTTCGAAACCGAACCGGTGCCCGAAATGAACAACCGGCGCATTTCCTGGCCGCGCGGCAAGGTGCTGGGCGGATCGTCGTCGATCAACGGGCTGATCTATATCCGCGGGCAAAGCCAGGACTTCGACCTGTGGCGGCAACTCGGGAACGCCGGTTGGTCGTACGACGATGTCTTGCCGTATTTCCGCAAGGCGGAGGATCAGGAACGCGGCGCCGATCCGTTCCACGGGTCCGGTGGCCCGCTGGGCGTGTCGGACCTGCGAACCGACCATCCGTTGCACGATGCGTTCATTGCCGGCGCTCAGCAGGCCGGTTACCCCTACAACAGCGATTTCAACGGCGCGGTGCAGGAAGGCGTTGGCCCGCTGCAACTGACGGTCAAAGGGCGGCGGCGCGCCTCGGCCGCGGCCAGCTATCTGAACCCGGCGAAGTCCCGCCCCAATCTGACGATCGAAGTCCGCGCTCTGACCCATCGGGTCCTGCTGGAAGGCAAGCGCGCCGTGGGCATCGAGTACAGCCAGAACGGCGCGCTGCGCCAGGCCAAAGCGCATAAGGAGGTCATTCTGTGCGGCGGCGCGATCAACTCGCCGCAGATATTGCAGTTGTCGGGGATTGGGCCGGGCGGTCATCTGCAATCGCTGGGGATCGACATCCGCCACGATCTGCCTGGCGTAGGCGAAAACCTGCAGGACCATATCGGCGGCCGTATCATCCATCGTTGCGTCGATGGCACCGTGACGATGAACGAAATCTACCACAACTGGCTGCGCCGGCTTTACGCGGGGGCGGAGTGGATACTGGCCGGCAAAGGGCCGCTGATGACCGGCGCCGGGCCGATCGGGCTGTTCGTCAAGACGCGCCCCGAACTCGACAGCCCCGACGTGCAGTATCAGTTCCTCGCCGGCAGCGCGGAGAAGACCGGGGAGCCGATGCACAGGTTTCCCGGCTGCACGATGGTCGCCATTCCCTGCCGGCCGGAAAGCCGGGGCTGGCTGCGCATCAAGTCGCCCGATCCCAACGAGGCTCCGGCGATGCAGCCGAACTACCTGTCCACCCAGCGGGACCGGGACACGATCGTCGCCGGACTGCGGATAACGCGGCGGATATTCGCGACGGAGGCGATGCAAAAGTATTGCCGGGAGGAGATCTATCCGGGGCCGAACGCAAAGACCGACGAGGACCTGCTGAACCACGTTCGGGCCACAGCCGGAACGACCTTCCACCAGACCAGCACATGCATGATGGGACCGGGGCCGAAGGCGGTGGTGGATACCGATTTGAAGGTCAGGGGCATGGCGGGGCTGCGTGTCATCGACGCCTCCGTCATGCCCACCGTCGTATCGGGTAACACCAACGCCACGGTCATTATGATCGCGGAGAAGGGGGCGGACATGATCCTGCACGCCGCATGAGACTGGAACAGATCTTCGCGGGCAAGGTCGCCCTCGTCACCGGTTCGGGAAGGAATATCGGCCGCACCATCGCCCTGGATATGGCGGCACGGGGTGCCTCGGTGGTGGTTAACGGGCGCGCCGATCGCGCCGCGGTCGATGACGTGGTGGCGCGGATCGAAGCGGCCGGCGGGCAGGCGATCGGCTGTCTGTCCGACGTGTCCGACGAGGCGCAGACCCGGGCAATGGTCGCGGCGGCCGTCGCGGCATTCGGCGGGATCGATATTGTCGTCAGCAATGCCGGTCTGCGCCGTCAGACCCCGTTCCTGGAGATGTCGCTGGCGGAGTGGCGGGAAATTCTGTCCGTCGCGCTGGATGGCGCGTTTATCCTGTGCCGAACGGCGGTGCCGCATATGTTGGGGCGCGGCGGCGGGGCGATCGTGGCGCTGTCCGGCATTTCCACCCATATCGGAACGCCAAACCGGTGCCATGTCTCGGCCTCGAAGGCCGGGCTGGAAGGGTTGATGCGGGCGCTGGCGATGGAACTGGCGCCACATGGAATCACCTGCAACACGGTCGCGCCCGGGGCGGTCGATACGGTGCGCGGGGCGGCGGCCGGCGCGATGCCGCAAACGATGACGGACCGAGGCATTCCGCTGGGGCGCAAGGCCGCGATGCAGGAGATTTCGGCCGCCGTTCGCTTCCTCGCCGGGCCGGAGGGCCGCTACATCACCGGCCAGACGCTGCATGTAAACGGCGGTGCGTTTTTGGGATGATCCGCGTCCGCGCTGGTTCCAACAGGTTCGGACGCAAACCGGTTCAGTAGTGGTAATAGCCCCCGTGGCTGCCGAACAGCAGGAACAGGATCACGATCACCACCAGCAGCGTCAGGCCGCCGCCGTAATGGCTGCCGCGATAGTAGCCGGAACGGTAGCCGTAGTAGCCGCCCCCGCCGAACAGCAGGAACAGGATCACCAGCAGCAGTATCAAGCCCATCGCGTTTACCTTTCGTTAACCGATCGTCGCTACGCTGGTTTGAACCGTACCGATGGCTCGCGGTTTGCGGCGGTCTCGCGGCAGTGAACCCTTTTTGGTAAATACCCCGGCATGACACTTCCTGTTTGGCACCCCGAAAGCCTCGCTGCCCGACTACCCTTCCTGCGGCGGCGGTCGGCCGTTACCCGCCGGGCTCGGGGTTTTTTCGAAGCCGAGGGCTATACAGAGGTGCAAACGCCCTATCTGGTTCCGGCGCCGGGGGAGGAGGTGCATCTGCGGGCGTTTTCGACCGTGTGCGAACATCCCGACGATCCGGATCGGACGCTGTGGCTGAACACCAGCCCGGAATTCGCCATGAAGCGCCTGTTGGTGGCCGGCGCCGGCCCAATCTTCCAGTTCGCCCGGGTTTGGCGCAACGGTGAGTTCAGTCCGCTGCATTCCCCCGAATTCACCATGCTGGAATGGTATCGCCCGGACGCCGGGATGGACTCGCTGATCGATGAAACTACCCGGCTGATACGATCGGTGATGGCGCCGCGTGTGCAATGCCGCGGAATACAGAACGACCTGACCGGGGATTTCGAACGCCTGACGGTGGCCGAAGCATTCGCCCGGTATGCGGGGGTCGATCTGCTGGGAATCGGCGACGATGCGCCCGCCCTGGCCGCGGCAGCCGGGGCAAGGCTGCGCGAGGGCGAAACCCGGGAGGACCTGTTCTTTCGCCTGATGCTGGAACGCGTCGAGCCCAACCTTGGCCGCACCCGGCCGACCTTCCTGACGCACTGGCCCGCCGAGCAGGCGGCGCTCGCCCGGCGGGATCCGGCGGACCCGCGGGTGGCTGAACGGTTCGAATTGTTCGTATGCGGGATCGAACTGGCCAACGCGTTCGTCGAACTGACCGATCCGGTGGAACAGCGCGCCCGGTTTATGGCCGACCGCGCGCGCCGGCATGCGATGTATGGGCAGGACTGGCCGCTGGACGAGGATTTTCTCGCCGCGCTGGAACAGGGGATGCCGTCATGTGCCGGAATCGCCGTGGGATTCGACCGGTTGGCGATGATCGCGTCAGGCGCGGATCGTATCGGACAGGTGTTGTGGCTTCCGCCTAACGACCTCATATAGCCGGCAAATATCGAGTGGAGCGAAGGGATGCGCCGGTGCGGAGTTTTACTGTTGGCCGCTGCGCTTGGCGGCTGTACCGGGGGCCTCGCGGCGCGAAAGGCAGAACTGTCCCAATGGGTGGGCCATTCGGAAACCGAGTTGGTGTCGGCCATGGGGGCACCGAACCGGACCTATGAGAGCGGCGGGATGAAATTCCTGACCTATGAGGACCGGCGCACCGAAATTAGCGGCGGGACGCCGTATTTCGGCGAATTCGGCCCATACTGGTATGGCGATGGCTTCGGCATGTATGGCGGCGGCTTCCCGCCCATGGCCTCAACATGGGTGTGCGACACGACTTTCACCGTGGCCGACAACGTCGTGCGGGCATTCAGCTTGCGCGGGAATGCCTGCGGGTAACGCAATCGCCTCGACACTGGCCGGGA
This sequence comes from Pseudomonadota bacterium, assembly GCA_021807975.1. GTDB lineage: Bacteria > Pseudomonadota > Alphaproteobacteria > Acetobacterales > Acetobacteraceae > Rhodopila. The sequence goes on from JAKBCJ010000019.1 coordinate 14,749, forward strand.
TTATTTGACCATCGCCACGCGCAGCGCATTCGTGTTGCCTGACTGGCCGAACGGTACCCCGGCCGTCACCACGATTTCTTCCCCGTGAGCGGCGAAGCCCTCGGTCAAGGCAACGCGCGCGGCCCGGGCCACGGCTTCCGTCATGGAATGGACGTCCGGTGTGACAACGGCATGGACCCCCCAGACCACCGCCATCAACCGCGCGGTCACCTGATTGGGCGTCAGTCCGATGACCGGAGCTGCCGGCCGCTCCCGGGCGACCCGCAATGCGGTGCTGGCGGAGGCGGTGAACGCGACGATTGCCTTGGCACCGATGGTGTGCGCGACCTGCGTCGCGGCGGAGGCGATGGCGTCCGCCGCGTTCCTTTCCGGCGGCAGGCGGGAGGCATCGATCATCGCCCGCCAGTCGGCATCCTGTTCCACCCGGGCGACAATGCGGTCCATCATGTTGACCGCTTCATAAGGATACTGGCCGGCGGCGGTTTCCCCCGACAGCATCACCGCATCGGCGCCATCGAATACCGCCGTTGCCACGTCCGATGCCTCCGCCCGGGTTGGGGCTGGCGCGCCGATCATGCTTTCCAGCATCTGGGTGGCGACGACCACGGGCTTACCCAGCGCGCGGGACATGCGGACAATACGTTTTTGCGCCAGCGGCACTTCCTCCGGCGGCAGTTCCACGCCCAGGTCGCCGCGTGCGACCATCACGGCGTCGGTCAGCGCCAGGATTTCCTCCAGATTGTCCAGCGCCTGCGGCTTTTCCAGCTTCACCATCACCCATGCCCGGCCGGCGATCAGACGCTTGGCCTCGATCACGTCTTCCGGGCGCTGCACGAAGGACAGGCCGATGTAGTTGGCGCCGTGGGTAACGGCGAATTCCAGGTCCGCGCGGTCTTTTTCCGTCAGGGCGGGGATAGGCAGCACCACGTCGGGGACATTCACGCCCTTGCGGTCGGATAGCGGGCCGCCGACCACAACCTCGGTTTCCAGGGCATCGGGCCGCTTGTGGATGACGCGCAGGCGCAGCTTGCCGTCGTCCAGCAGCAGCGAAGAGCCGATGGAGGCGGCTGCGATAATCTCGGGATGCGGCAGATTCACGCGCTGGACGTCGCCCGGTGTGGCGTTGAGGTCGAGCCGGAATTTCTGGCCGGTTTGCAGGTGAACGCGGCCGCCGCCGAACGTGCCGACGCGCAGCTTCGGGCCTTGAACGTCGGCCAGGATGCCGATGGGGCGGTCGAACTTTTCCTCCAGCTCGCGGATCATGGCGAAGCGGGTGGCGTGGTCTTCATGCGTGCCGTGGGAGAAATTCAGGCGGAACACATCGGCGCCGGCCTGGAACAGCCGGGTCATCACTTCCAGCGAGGAACTGGCCGGACCGAGCGTGGCGATGATTTTGGTGCGGCGGCGGCGGCGCATCTTGGGGCGGAGAGACATGGACGATCCCTTGGTTGTTCACGCGATTAAGACGGCCCTGATATCGTTAACATTAGTGAGCGTCGGGCCGGTGACGATCAAGTCGTTCAGCGCGCCAAAGAAGCCATGGCTGTCATGGCCCGCCAGCATGGCGCGCGCATCCATGCCAGCTGCCCGCGCCCGGGCCAGGGTATCGGGCGCCAGCAGCGCGCCGGCGATGTCATCCATGCCGTCGATGCCATCGGTGTCGCCGGCAGTTGCCCAGATTCCGGCCGCACCGTCCAGGGCGATGGCGAGACCCAGCAGGAAGGTGGTGTTGCGCCCGCCGGCGCCGGAGGATTTGCCGGTCATGGTGACGGTGGTTTCACCGCCGGACAGCAGGACAGCGGGGCGGGCGACGGGTTGGCCATGAGTTTGGATGGATCGCGCGATGCCCGCCAAGACGATACCCATCTGCTCGGCCTCACCCTCCAGGGCATCGCCCAGGATCATGGGGGTCAGGCCAAGGGTGCGGGCTTTGGCGGCCATCGCATCCAGTGCCATCATCGGGGTGGCGATCATGCGGAAGTCGATGTTTGTCAGACTGCCGGGTTTCGGGGTCTCGTCGTCGTCCCGCGCAAGCCGGGCGGCGACGGCGGGCGGCGGGGTGATCCCATAGCGGGCGATCAGGGCACGGGCTTGTTCGAATGTCGTGGCGTCCGGGACCGTTGGGCCTGATCCGATGACCGCCGGATCGTCGCCCGGCACGTCGCTGATTGCCAGCGTGACCACGCGGGCGGGCGCTGCCGCGGCGGCAAGACGGCCGCCCTTGATCGCGGAGAGGTGCTTCCGGACAGCGTTCATCTCGGTAATGTTCGCCCCGCAGGCCAGCAGCGCTCGGTTGATCGCCTGCTTGTCGGCCAGGGTCAGCCCGGGAACCGGGGCGGCGAGCAAGGCGGATGCGCCGCCGGACATCAGGGCGATGACCAGGTCGTCCCGGGTCAGGCCTTGCACCCGTTCCAGCAGCCGTTTCGCGCCGCGTTCGCTGTTGGCGTCAGGGACCGGGTGGGATGCCTCGATGACTTCGATTCGCCGGGTCGGGACGGCGTGGCCATAGCGGGTGACGACGGTGCCTTCCAGTGCGACATCGGGCCACGCGTCTTCCAGGGCGGCTGCCATCACAGCGGCGGATTTGCCGCCGCCGACCACGATGCAACGGCCGCTGACGGGTTTGGGCGGCAGATGGCGTGCCAGCACGGTGCGCGGATCGGCCGCCGCGACGGCGGTGTCGAACAGATCCCGCAAAGCGGCGCGGGCAGACGTGTCGTTCCAGGGGGTCTCCCGGGGCATTCGACGGTTTCCTCTCTTTTTCCGGCAGCTTGAGTATGGCGAACCCGGGCAGGACGCGCCATCTTTGGTGTAACGGAGAAGGAGATACCCATGCCGGCACCAGAACTCGATCCAACCACCCGCACGGAACTGGAGGCCGCGGCGTTCCGCAGGCTGGTCGCGCATCTGCGCGAACGCAGCGATGTGCAGAATATCGATATGATGAATTTGGCGGGGTTCTGCCGGAATTGCCTAAGCCGCTGGTATCGCGAGGAAGCCGCCGCCCGGGACATTACCATCGCGGATCCCGATGCGCGGGAAATCGTGTACGGGATGCCCTACAAGGAATGGCAGGCGAAATATCAGAAAGAAGCTTCGGCGGAGCAGAAAGCGGCATTCGCCAAGGCGAATCCGGGGCACTGAAGACAGGGCCGATCCCGTCGGCCCGACCGTCGGCCGAGCGTTTTCGATTGACCGCGACGCCCCCCAAAGCTATCCCCGCCCGCCCTGTCTGAGCGGAGAATGACACCCATGGCCAAACCGGTCAGCGAAGAAGAAATCAAGTCCGGCGGCGTTGCGGTCGATCGTCTGCGCAGCCTTGTCGAGCGAATCGAGCGGCTCGAGGAAGAGCGGAAGGCGCTTGGCAGCGACATCAAGGATATCTACGCCGAGGCGAAGTCGGCGGGATTCGACCCGAAAGTGCTGCGGCAGCTTATCCGCATCCGCAAGCAGGAAGCGGCGGAGGTCGAGGAGCAGGAGACGATGCTGGACATCTACCGCCGCGCCCTGGGGATGTAGTGGCAGACGGCCGGCGGCGGTTGCGGTTCAGATGGACCACCGCCGGTCTTTGCATCGTTGCTCCCGGGACGAGCCCCGGATATCTCAGAGCCTGGAACTGTTGCCATCGACGATAGCATGGAACCCTGCCGCGACCACGGCCTCCATACGGTTGCGGGCGCCCAGGGCTTTGTAAGCGATCGATAAGTGTGCCTTGACGGTTCCGATGCCAATATTCATGTGACGTGCAATCTCTTTAATGGACTTGCCGTCGGCTAACAGTTGTATGGCAGTGGACTGCTGCAATGTGAGGCGGAGAGGATTCGTTCTGTATGGCGACGTCGTTGCGGGCGGGTCAGGGGTATCGGGCCGCAAGCTGGCTTCGTCGGAAAACTCGGTGCCGATGGTGGCGTCGCAGCCCAGCACCAAGCGGTTAAACCCGGGACGGCGCGCTATCGCGAGGCAGGCATCCACCACCGATGCGTCGAACTGCACGCCCCGGCCGCGCACGATTTCGGCGATCGCCGCGGCTTGTCCCAGCGCCGCGCGGTACGGGCGATGCGACATCATCGCTTCCACTACGTCCGCAACCCCGATGATCCGTGCGCCCAGCAGGATATCGTCGCCCTTCGTGCCTTGCGGATAGCCGGACCCATCGAGACGTTCGTGATGTTGCAACACCATAGTCGCAACGGGCCACGGAAATGGAATGCCCTTGAGAATGGCATAACCGGCATCCGCGTGGGTCTGAATCAGCCGGATTTCGTGAATGATAAGCCGGCCGGATTTGGAACATATTTCCAGCGGCACCGCGATCTTACCGATATCGTGCAACAGGGCGGCAAATCGAAGTCCCGCGATCTCGTCGGCGGAGAGGTTCATCTCCTGTGCGATCGCCACCGACAGCGCGGCGACGTGCCTTTGATGGCTGGCGGTATATGGATCGTGGCATTCCATTGCCGCTGCAAGCGCCTGAACGGTGGCGGTCAGGTCCGACTGCGCTGTCGATAGGTGCGCTTCGTTGCGTGCCTGCCATGTGTTCAGGACCGAGCCCAGCCTGTCGGCGAATTCGACCAGGTGCGCGACTTCCCCGTCGCCGAATGCGTCCGGATCGGCGGAAGCCACGACGATGGCACCGAAGATCGCGCTGGAGATCTTCAAGGGAATAGCGGCATGCGATACCGGCACGATGTCGGTTCCAATTCCGCTCCAAAGCGAGGCCGATGGGTTGGCCGCATACGTGTGGGTCGCGGGCCGGGCTGTGTGGACGGCGGTTTTGCAGGCTAGCCGGCCCGGGTCCGACGGTCCCCGGGTTCGATGCAGCATTTCGATCGTCGATGTTTCGATACCATAGGAAGCGATGGGCCGAAGTGTCCTGTCGGCATCATTCCCGGCCCGAAGGATACAGGCCAGCGCGTAACCGCCCATTTCGACCAGGGTCCGGCACATTCCGGACAGCAGTTCAGTTTCGCTGTGCGCGTGGGCAACAACGGCCCCCCCGTCCATGAACGAGCGAAGCGCCGCCGCGGAGCGGGTATCACGTTCGAGTGCAGTGCCGACGTTCATATCGATGGTTCCAGATGAAGCGGGGGGCGACGACTGTCACCCTACCGCAAACAGAACGTAGTTGTATTGATCTGGGTCAATACAACCGCGATTCTGGCGGTCCCGCATCAATGGCCAAACGTCTGCTTTCGGCTACAGCGAAATTTTCAGGAAGGACGCTATTTCTCCGACGATACCGCGCCGGAATGCCAGCACGCAGATCATGAAGATCGCGCCTTGTGTTACCGTCACCCAGGCGCCGAATTGTGCCAGGTAGTTTTCCATCGACGTCACCACCAGCGCACCGACAGCGGGGCCGAAGATAGTGCCCATGCCGCCCAGCAGGGTGGTCAGCACGATTTCTCCGGAGGTGGAGGAATGCACATCGGTCAGGGTGGCGATGCCGAACACCAGCGCCTTGGTGCCGCCGGCGATGCCGGCGATCGTGCAGGACAGCACGAACGCGATCAGCTTGTAATCGTCGGTTCGGTAGCCCAGCGAGGTGGCCCGCGGCTCATTCTCACGGATGCCTTTCAGCACCTGACCGAAGGGGGAGTGAATGATGCGATGAACCAGCAGGAAGCCGGCGAGGAATACGCCCGCAGTGACCCAGTACATCGTCATGTCGTTGGAAAGATTGAAGAAGCCGAACAGATGGCCGCGCGGAACCTGCTGGATGCCGTCCTCGCCGCCGGTGAAGGGCGCTTCCAGGCAGAAGAAATAGACCATCTGCGCCAGGGCGAGGGTGATCATGGCGAAGTAGATGCCGGAACGGCGGATCGCCAGGAAGCCCAGCATGAGGCCCAGGGTGGCGCCGGTCAGGCCGCCGACGGCAATGGCGATCGACGCATCGACATGCCATGCCTTCATCGTCCAGGCGGCGACGTAGCTGCCCATGCCGAAGAATGCGGCCTGGCCGAACGACAGCAGGCCGACATAGCCGATCATCAGGTTGAACGAGCAGGCGAACAGTGCCGCCGTCAGAACCCGCATCAGGAACACGGGATACAGCACGAACGGGCAAACCGCGATCAGCACCACCATCAAAGCGAAGGCGATGGACTGCGCCCGGGAAAATCCGAACATCTCAGGCAGCCTTTCCAAAGAGGCCGCGCGGCCTGACGAGCAGAATGATCACCATGACCATGAACACCACGGTTGCCGATGCCTGGGGGTAGAAAACCTTCGTCAGACCCTCGACGACACCCAGGCCGAAGCCGGTCAGGATCGAGCCCATGATCGAGCCCATGCCCCCGATCACCACCACCGCGAACACGGTGTTGATGAAGTTGCTGCCCATGTTCGGGTTCACAGAGTAGATCGGCGCGGCCAGGACACCGGCGAAAGCGGCCAGGGCGACCCCCCCGGCATAGGTCAGGGTTATCAGGCGCGGTACGTCCACGCCAAATGCCTGAACCATCGGGGCGTTTTCGGTCGCGGCGCGCAGGGTGGCGCCCAGCGAGGTTTTTTCGATGATCGCCCAGGTGGCGATGCACACAGCCAGCGCGGCCATTACGACCCAGCCGCGATAGTTCGGCATGTACATGAAGCCCAGGTTGGTCGCGCCTGACAGCATTTCGGGGATGCGGTAGGGCATTCCCGAACTGCCATAGGCGTTACGGAACAGGCCTTCGATCACCAGCGACATGCCGAAAGTCAGCAGCAGGCCATACAGGTGATCGAGTTTGTAAAGCCGGCTGATGACGGTCTTTTCCAGAACGATGCCGAAGATGCCCACCAGCAGCGGGGACAAAATCAGTGCCGGGAAATACCCGATACCGACATAGTTCAGCAGCATCCAGGAAACGAAGGCGCCCATCATGAACAGCGCCCCGTGGGCGAAGTTGATGATGTTGAGCATGCCGAAAATGACCGCCAGCCCGAGCGAGAGCATGGCGTAGAAGGCGCCGTTGATAAGCCCGAGCAGAAGCTGTCCGAACAACAGCGGGCCGGGAATGCCGAAGATCATGATCATGGTTGTTTCCCGGCCGCGCCGTTCCCCTGTTTCGTCTTATGCCTTGATGAAGCCGC
>JAKBCJ010000356.1 GCA_021807975.1 Pseudomonadota bacterium
GGACCGCGGTACTGGTCCGCGGCCATAGCTGGTCCGCGGGGCAGGGACGGCCTAGCAGATAGCCTTGGGCGAAGGTGCATCCGTGTGCCTGGAGCATATCCATCTGCCGTTGGGTTTCCACACCCTCGGCAGTCACGTCCAGGCGCAGGCTGCGGCTCATGGCGATGATGGCATGAACGATGCTTTCCGCCTCGGGGTCGTTTTCCACGTCGCTGATGAAACTGCGATCGATTTTGATTTTGTCGAAGGGGAACTTCCGCAGATAGCTCAGGCTGGAATAGCCGGTGCCGAAATCGTCCATTGCGATCTTCACACCCAGGGCCTTCAGCGCGGTCAGGATGCGCAGCGCGTTCCGGGTATCGTCCATCAGCGTGCCTTCGGTAATCTCCAGTTCCAGGCGCTGCGGTGCCAATCCGGTCTGCCGCAGTACCGTGGAAACCGTATCCACGATCCCTGGCTGAATGAACTGTGCGGGCGACAGATTGACAGAGATGATCGCCGTATCCTCCCGGGACGCAGCTTCCGCGCAGGCGGTTGCCAGAACCCAGCCGCCGATCGGCACGATCAGACCGCATTCCTCCGCCAACGGGATGAAGTCCGAGGGCGGGATCCGGCCGCGCTGGGGATGGTCCCAGCGCAGCAAAGCCTCATATCCGGCAATGTCGCCGGAGCAGACCGAAACGAAGGGCTGATAGTTCAGGCTGAACTGACCGGCTTTCAGCGCGTCGCGCAGATCGCTTTCCAATCGCCGTTTGCTGCGCGTTTGCAGGTCCATCGCCGGCTCGAACAGGCGCCATTTCCCGCGGCCGCTCTGCTTTGCATGGCGCAGCGCCAGCGATGCGGCACGCAGCAGGTCCGGCGCCTTGGCGGCATCCGACGGGTAAAGCGCGATTCCGACGCTGGCGGTCAGCGTGACCGGATTATCGTCGACCGTAAATGGCAGCGCTATCTCGGCGATGATCCGGTCCGCCAGTATCGCGGTGTCGGACGCGTGCGCGGTGCCAATCAGGATGATCGCGAATGCATCCCGCTCCAGCCTCGCGACCGTGTCGCTGGTTCGGATCGTCCCGGTCAGGCGGCGGGCGGTTTGTATCAGGATCTGTTCGGCGCCCGCCGGACCAAGCGCCGCATGCAGCATACCGAAGCGGTCGAGATCGACCACCAGCACCGCGACGGTTCCGCCGCCGCGTTCGCAGACGGCAAGGGTCTTTTGCAACTGCGCGAGGAATTGTTCGCGGTTCGCGAGCCCGGTCAGTGAATCGAACCGGACCAACCGCTCGATCCTGGCGTCGGCGGCCTTCTGCCGGGCGATGTCGCGCACCGCGATAACGTGGCCGCCGCCGTTCGGTTCGGCACGCCACAGGATTTCGACCGGGTGGTTCTGCCCGTCCGGCAGCACCACGGCCTGTTCGGTGGGCTTGTCCTGCGCCCTGGCCGGCAGCGCCAGACCCGGGATCAGGTCCGGCAGACGCAGTCCGATCAGCGTCGGGCCAGTGCTGCGCGCCAGACGGCACATCGCACGGTTCACCTCCACGATACGTCCATCGCGTTCGAAGATCAGTCCATCAAAGACGGTGTCCGCCACGGCGCGCAGCCGATTGGCATCGTCCGATCGTTGTGCGGATCGAATCCATGCCCTTCCAGCCGCGCGGGTCAGGGCCGCTGCGATCCATCCGCGAAGAAAACCCGCCAGGGCCGTGAGGCCCGGGAGGCAATCCCGCGGGAGAAGTTTGGCGACGCGCGGCATGATGATCCTCTCGGTTAGAAAGAGGATCATCCACCTCAAATGTTATCAGATAGTTAACAGGCGGACAAAATTCTTCTGATCCAGCGTAAAAAGATCACCGAACCGAGGTGATCGCGTTGCGGTTCTGCGCCCATGCCGCGGGGGTGGAGGCGGCATCGATCGGGCGGGACTTGCCATAGCTGATCGTTTCGATCCGCCCCTTGTTGATTCCATGCGCCACCAGATAGTCGCGGTCTGCATTGGCGCGCCGCTGCCCCAGCGCAAGGTTGTATTCCTCGGTCCCGCGTTCGTCGCAGTTGCCTGCAACCCAGACGTTGACCTGGGGATATTTGTTCAGCCAGGCGGACTGGCGGTCCAGGGTGGCTGATGCCTGCGGGGTCAGGCTGTTGCGGTCGGTATCGAAAAAGATCCGGTCGCCGGCCGACTGCACGAGGTCTTCCTGGCTGCCGGGTGCGGCCGATCCGCGGTTGGCGCCGTTGGCGCCATAGCCCGCACCGACGCCTGCGGTGGTGGCACCGCCGGTGCCGTTGGCGTTCTTCGTATCGTCCGAAGAGGAGCATCCGGCCAGCAGGGCGGCGCTCAACAGCAGGGCGAGGGTCGTGTGTTTCATCGGGAAGCTCCGGTCGTGGATAAAAGGGCTTCTAGCGCCCCGTCTCCGATTCGAGTTTGACTTTCGTGTGCGGCCGCGGCGTTGGTCCCGCGCATCTTCTAGCGCGGCCGAAACCGGCGCGATATGCCGAATGGTTCAAAAAGCCAGCAGCACCTTCATTGCCCTGGATCGGTCCGTGGCCAGATCGAATCCGCGCACGGCTTCGGCCAGCGGGACGATTTCGGTCAGCAGCGGGCGGACGTCGATCCGCCGGCTGGCGATGAAATCGACCGCCCAAGCGAACTCCTGGTGGAAGCGGAATGTCCCGCGCAGGGTTATTTCCTTGGCCACGACCACGTTCAGCGGTACGGGCGGGGTGGCGTCGCCGCCAATCCCGACTTGAACCAAGGTGGCACCCGGGCGTGCGGCGGCCAACGCGCCTGCCAGCGCGGGCGCGGCGCCCGAAGCCTCGAACACCGTGTCGAAATAGCCTTTGTCTGCGCCGTACCGTGTCAGCCCGTCGGCTTCGGCGCGGGTGTTGATCGTTCGGTCGGCCCCAACCTCGCGCGCCTTGGCCAGCGGCCGGTCCAACAGGTCCGTTGCCACGATTTCCCGCGCGCCGGCCTGGCGGGCGACCATGATCAGCAGGGCGCCGATCGGCCCGGTGCCGGTCACCAGCACCCGCTTGCCCAACAGCGGTCCGGCCTGGCTGGCGGCATGCAGGCAAACCGACAGGGGTTCGGCGAAAGCGGCCTCGTTCACGCTGACGCCGGGCGGCAGGACGACGGCCCGGGTCTCGGTGCAGACTAGTTCCTCTCGAAAGCCGCCATGCACATGCGGATTGCGCATCGCACTGCCGTAGAAGCGCATGTCCAGGCAGTGGTTCGATCGGCCTTCCAGGCAATAGCGGCAGACTCCGCACGGCAGGCTGGGATTGACCGCCACCTTGTCGCCGGGCTGCACACGCGCCACCGCCGAACCGCACGCAAGGACGGTTCCGGCGATTTCGTGCCCCAGTACCATCGGCGTCTGGATGCGGACGGTGCCGAAACCGCCATGATGGTAATAGTGAAGGTCGGAGCCGCAGATCCCGCCGGCCCCGACCCGGACCCGCACATCGTTCGGCCCCATCGGCTGGTCGGCGATGTCGTCGATGCGCAGATCGTGCGGGGCATGGATAACGGCGGCACGCATGGCGGGATCCTCGTTGTTGGCGGATTATCCGCGGGAGGGTAGGATTAGCCCCGGGTCCGGGCCGGGTCCAGACCGATCCTTGGGGGAAACACCGCGTGACATTGTTCGATCTGACCGGGCGCCGAGCGCTGATCACCGGTTCCAGCCAGGGGATTGGGTTTGCCTTGGCGCGGGCGTTGGGCAGCGCCGGGGCGGCGGTCATCCTGAACGGACGGGACGCCGACAAACTGGAAGCCTCCGCCGCGGTTTTGCGCAACGAGGGGATCGCGGTGTCCACCGCCGCCTTCGACGTGACCGATCACGCCACGGTTGGCGATGCGATCGCCGCGCAGGAGCAGCATGGACCGCTGGATATCCTGGTCAACAATGCCGGCATCCAGCGCCGCGCGCCGCTGGAGGATTTTCCCGAAGCCACATGGCACGAACTGATGCGGACCAATCTGGACAGCGTGTTCTACGTCGCCCGGGCCGTCGCGCGTGGCATGATCGGGCGCAAACGCGGCAAGATCATCAATATCTGTTCGGTGCAGAGCGAACTCGGCCGCCCAAGTATTGCCCCGTACGCCGCGAGCAAGGGCGCGGTCAAGATGCTGACGAAAGGCATGTGCGCCGACTGGGCCAGGCATGGCCTGCAAGTTAACGGAATCGGACCGGGTTATTTCGAAACAGAACTGACGGCGGCGCTGGTCGCCGATCCGGCATTCTCCGACTGGTTGTGCAAACGTACGCCGGCCGGCCGCTGGGGCAGGGTGGAGGAACTGGCCGGCGCGGCGATTTTTCTGGCGTCGGATGCCTCCAATTTCGTCAACGGCCAGATCGTTTACGTCGATGGCGGACTGACCAGCGTCGTGTAAGAGAAAAATCCGCCGGGATCACCCGAACGCCGGTATGCCCGGGTCGAAAGCCCCGGGTTTCACCGCTGACTGTCCTATCGTCCGCCCAAACCGACGAATCCCACCAGCCGTTCAGCCTCCGCGACAATAGGGTTGGCGATGGCCGCGGCCCGTTCGGCACCTGACCGCAATATGTCGATCAATCCGGTCTCATCGCTCAGTATCTCGTTGGTGCGGGCCGAGATCGGTGCCAGCTTTTCTATCAGCAGCTCCGTCACTGCGCTCTTGAATGGTCCAAACCCCTGACCGCCGTACTCCCGCAGCACCGAGGCATGGTCGGTATCCGTCAAAGCCGCATAAATGCCGACAAGGTTCCGCGCCTCCGCACGATCCGCCAACTCCCCCACATCCGACGGCAACGGCATCGGATCGGTCTTCGCCCGGCGGATCTTCAGCGCGATCATATCGGCGCTGTCGTTCAGGTTGATCCGGCTTTGATCGGACGGATCGGACTTGGACATCTTCTTCGTGCCGTCGCGCAGGCTCATGACCCGTGCCGCCGGCCCGAGGATTACGGGTTCGATATTTGGAAAGAAATCAACACCATAGTCATGGTTGAACTTCTGCGCGATGTCGTTCGCCAGTTCCAGGTGCTGGCGCTGATCGTCCCCGACCGGCACCCGCGTTGCGTGATAGGCGTGAATGTCCGCCGCCATCAGGTTCGGATAGACATAAAGGCCGGACGAGGCGTTCTCCCGGTCCTTTCCAGCCTTGTCCTTGAACTGCGTCATCCGGTTCAGCCAACCCAAACGAGCCACACAATTGAATATCCAGGCT
>JAKBCJ010000357.1 GCA_021807975.1 Pseudomonadota bacterium
GCTTGGAAGCGGACGCTCGTATTTTGATAACACTTTCCACCCCTCCCCTGTGCGCAGTCAGTCGCTTGGTCATGAAACGATAAATGTCGGACTTTGTCCAGCATTACAAAAGCTGCCTCAGCGGAAAGCGTTGCTCCTGCTCAGCCATTAATGGCACGCTCGCTTTGGAGGCCGCAACCAGCCGCATGCCAAATGATAATTCCCGCCGGCAGGGAATTCATTAGACGGACGCAAACACTATTCCAACGCGCCATCCAGGCGCCCCGCCCACCACGAACAGCCGCGTCGCTTATTTCTTAAATATCGGATTGCCGCGGCAACTTCGCTTGCAGGCAGCCAGGGATACAGACTAACACCTCAAAGGCGCACGGTCGTGCGATTTTTTTATACCTTTGGAACAAATCTCATCCGTATCGGAGTGCCCCGTGAGCGAAATACTCGAACATCATGAGCACGCCGAACATGCGGCCGCGCACGGCAACAAAGGCGCCGCCCTGCTGATCGCCATTTTGGCCGCCCTGCTGGCAATCACCGAACAACAGGCGCGTCATTCGGAAATCCGCGTCAGCCTGAACGGCGTCTTCGCAGCGGATGCCTGGAGTCAGTATCAAGGCAAATCGACACGGCAGACGATCGCCGGGGACCTGGCGCAAGCGCTCGCCGTGATCGATCCAGCCGGCGATCCGGCGATATCGGAGAAACGTCTGGCCCTTGCCCAAAAACTACGGGACGACAGCAATCGGTTCGCCACGGACCCTAAGGATGGCAAGGAGGCGATCATGGAACGCGCCAAGGAATTCGAGGAAGTCCGCAATCGTTCGCTGGAGCAGTCGCACAGCTTCGACAACGCTTCCGCCGCCTTGCAGCTTGGCATCGTTCTGGCCACGGCATCGGTGATCACCAATTCGAAACTGCTCCTCCGTTTCGCCATGCTCATGGGCGCCGTTGGCGTGGCACTCGGCATGATCGGACTGACCGTGCCTGAACTGGGTGCATTCTGAACCGCCCCCCTTCTCAGCAGCCCCCATCAGGCATTCGCAGCCGCCATTAACGCCGACGCGTCGCAGCCAGGGCCACAGGGTGCCGCCGACGCCCCAAGGCCAAGGGCGCCCTTCAACTGCGCGCTGAAGGCCGCCATGGGCAGGCCCACGTTCAGCACCGGCACGTCAGCGATAGAGGGAATCTGCCATGTCATCGGCGGCAGATTCAGCGACAGTGCCGCCTGGACGACGGCAGCCGGCGCCATCAGCGTCGGGCAATATTCGATCCGCGGCAAGGACGCGGCCAAAGCGGCAGGCGGCATCCCAGCGGCCTGTTCCACCAGGCTGGCCGTGACGGAGAGCCGTTCCGCCACCATCTGCCGCACCGCCGGCAATCCGACAGTCAGCGGATCGATCCCCAATGCCAGCTTCAACTGAGCCACAGCTGCGAGTGCCGCCGTCAGGCTTGTTGTCAGCGACAGGGCAGCGGCCAGCGTAGCCGTCATCGCAGGCATCGGGATGCGCAAAATGGTCCGCAGGATCGGCGCGAGTTGGGCGGTCAAGCTCGCCGACAGATCGAGCTGGAGCTGGTTGGCGATCGCGATCACCGGCAGCAACGCCCGCAGGTCAGATAAAAAAGGGCGCCAGGGCGATAGCGGCGGCCCCATCGGGGGCGGCGTGGGATCAAGCAAACCACGCTGAACCGCCTCCGTGACCTGTGCTGCGGTGGTAACTGCCGCTGAAAGCTGAACCCAAGCCGCGGGATTAATCGGCGCTGCCGATTCCAGCAAAACCGCCAGTCGCGCGTTCAAGGTGGTAACCAATCGCGCGAACGCGGTCGCCTGGGCTGCCACCATCAGGTTCATCCCCAACGACAGCGCCAGCACCTGAAGCTGCGCGAAGGCCTGGAGTGTGGCAACCGCACTGGCCGTGAGTTGAATCTTCGGCAGCGGCTCATTCAGCCAAGCCGGGTCAGGTGTCCAAGGCGGTGCCGGCAATCCAAATTGGGCCAACCAGGCGGCCACGGCCCGCAGCTCCGCCACAGGGCCAACCGGTCCGCTGGCTGCACTCCCGGGGTCGGGGCCGGCGCTCGGGTTCGAAGCCTGGCCCGCGCTCGCGCCCGCACCCGGATCGGCATCAGCGGCCGGCGCATCTAGCATGGGCATCAACCGCTCCAACTCACTCATCGTGTCTTTGCAAAAGCAGACCATGCCGGATCCCATTATTACCCCACCCTATCGAAAGCCAGAACGGCGCTGATATCAATGGCGGAGCGGGCCAATTCCCCATAAGGAACTTTCTTGCTAATAGCTGCCCAAGGAGATTAGTTATGGGGACACCAGCCGCGCGCGTCGGTGATATGGTTCTGCAGACCGCGCCGCATTGCCATGCGCCGATCCATCCGGCCGCACTGGTGCCGACCCCCGTGCCACATCCAGCCCTGCCCTTGCCGATCCTGCCGCCGGGTGGGGTCACGGTGCTGATCGGTGGCCAACCCGCCGCCCGGGTCAGCGACATGACCAAAATCTGCACACTGCCAGGGTGCGTACCGGCGGGCCCCGGTATCATCGCCAAAGGCTCTGCCACGGTGATGATTTGCGGCCTGCCCGCGGCCCGGGTGGGCGATGAAACCTTGCACGCCTCATGCGTGGCACCCATCCCGTCCCCAACCGGCCAGATTGAACCGCCCGGCTGTCCCACCGTGTTGATCGGCGGTTGACCAGCGCGTCGTGAAACTCAGCCATTTTGCAGCGTTCGCCCCGCGCTGTCCGGTCTGCCTGCGCGCCGGCCGCCAGCCGCGGGACCTCGTGCTCGCCCACGTCGCCGAACAGACCGACACCGATGTAATCGCGGCGACGCTGCATTGCCCGGACTGCCAGCATGAGTACCCGGTGCTCGACGGCATCCCCGTCATCGTGCCGGAACTCGCCACGCTGCTGGCGGAACGCGGAATCGAGCTGATGTTGCGCGAAGACCTCGACCCGCAACTGGAGGGTCTGTTGGGCGACGCCATCGGGCCGGACAGTTGGTTCGACGTGATGCGTCAGGTCCAATCGACCTACGGCTGGGACGGTTACGCCGATCTCGACCCCGAAGAGACTAGCCGCGCCGAAGACCCTATCCCGGGTTCCGCTCGGCGGTGTCTGGCCCGCCTGCTGGCATTGGCCGGCCCGTCCGAAGCAACGCCACGCCGCGTGCTGGATGTCGGATGCGCCGCCGGGCGCACCAGTTTCGCGTTGGCCCGGGCGTTTCCCCGGGCGCTGGTGCTGGGGGCGGATATCCACCTCGGTCTGCTGCGCCTGGCGCGCAACGCCGGTCTTGGGCATGTGTCGTACCCGCGCCGGCGCATCGGCCTTGTCTATGACCGCCGGCGCTTCGACGTGGCGATCGACGGCGCGGATCGAACTGATTTCTGGGCCTGCGACGCCACCTGCCTGCCCCTCCCTACCGGCGCGTCCGATCTGTGCCTCGCGCTCAACCTGCTCGATTGTGTCAGTAACCCCCGCCAACTGCTGGAGAGTCTGGTCCAGGCCACAAGCGAGAACGGCCGAATCCTGCTGGCCACCCCATACGACTGGTCCACACGGGCGACACCGGTCACGGCCTGGCTGGGCGGCCACTCGCAACGCGCCAGCCACGGCGGCTCGGGCGAGGCGTTTCTTCAGGCGCTGCTGGCCGGGCCGCCGGACCACGCCATTCCCGGCGTGGAAATCCTCGCTCAGCAGGCCAACTTCGCCTGGCACACCAGGCTGCACGCACGAAGCGCGGTGCACTACCAGACTCATCTGGTCGCCCTGCAACGTCAGAGCGTCAGCGCCTGACGGATTGGCTATTCACAATATCGCAACGACTAGGACCGTTGGCGAAACGCGCGGCGGCCTACCGACATGGTAAACCGCCGCACGAGTCCGCGGTTACCGCACCGCCGCCGAGAGTGTCGACAGGGTCTTGGTCAGTGTCGCCTTGATGGCAAGCGGGACGAACGGATTGGAATCGAGATCGTCGAACAACTCCGACTCCAAAGCCATATAACCCTGGTACTCCTCGATCTTGTCACGCGCCGCCTGCACTTTGGTCGCGCGCACCTCTGGATCGGCGGCATTGCTGGCCTCGTCCAGCAGATCAGCCAGTGACTCATCCAGGACATCAAGCTTCTTGCTAACGCGATCATCATAGCTGGTCTGAATCTGAGTCAGGATCGGCGTATCCTGATATTTTTCCGTCAACGCATCGCGCAGCTTGTTGACGTCGCCCTGCATCTGCTTGCGCACGGCCAGCCACGCCAGGCGCGACTTCGCATAGGCCACGGCGCCGGTGTTGGCGCTGATCGTCTCCTTCGCAACCACCGGCGCGTCGAGCGCGATTTCCAGTTCCTCGATCGCGTGCAGCGCACCCGTGAAATCGTTCGCCGCGATCTTTTTCTGACCGTCCGCGGCCAGGGCCACAAGGGTGCCCCTGCGTGACGGATCCTGGCCCAACACCTGCGCGATCCGTTGCGCCGCCGCCGTCAACCGCGGCGTCAGGGTGGACGCGGCCGGCGTTGCTTCGCCCTCGGCGACCTGAGCCTTCTCCGGGGCCGGCTGGCCGGCACCGGAGAGCGCTTCCCGCAGTTGCCCGATGAAACCGGTGGCAGCGTTCAGGTTGTTAGTCTTGATCTGAACGTTGGCGTCGGTCGCGAGCTTTACCGCACGCGCCTTCAGGTCGGGGTCGCTGGGGGGAATTTGCGGGATCCGCTGCATGAGCCCCGCCAGTTCCTTCTTCAAGGCATCGGCATCCAGCTGTGGCTTCATCTCGGGCGGCTTGGGTGGCGCTGGCGGTGCCGGCGGCGCCTCCGGGGCCGGTTGCACGGCCTCCACGGGTTCCGCACTTGCCGGTCCGGCCGGAGTCTCGGGCTCTTCGCCCAGCACCTCGTCCAGGGCTTCGCCTAGCTGCCCGATGAAATCGGCGGCAGAGTCAAGATCGTTGGCCTTGATTTGGGCACTGGCGTCAGTCGCGAGTGTGGCCAGCCGCACCTTCAGGGCCGCATCGGTATCCGGGAGCTGATCCATCCGCTTGACCAGACCCGCCAACTGCTCGGACAGCGACTCGGCGGTATCATCTGGCTCCAGCTCCAGCCCCTCATCGATGTTGAGTTCGACCTTCTGGTAAGGAACTTCCTTTACCACCGGTAACAGCTTCATGCGCATGCTGCCGGCGGCAGCC